>JAHDDF010000827.1 GCA_020629475.1 Saprospiraceae bacterium | reverse complement strand
CTAACCCCTCCGAAGGAGGGGAATCTAAGTGCTATTTGAATTCCCCTCCTTCGGACTGCGTGACGCAGAAGGCGTTAGGGGTTAGGGGTGGAAAAACCAAATTTCAATTATTAAAAGTAAATTATCATGGAAAAGGAATTATTACAAGTCAGTATCCGTCAAGGGGCGATTTTTATTGCGGCAAGCAATCTGAATCCGCAGAAGGAGGTAAATCATACGACTTCAGTCTTGGTGGCGAATGCCTCAAAACTAGGTTTTACCTTTTCTGAGGAACTGCTTCGTGCAGTGAACGGATTAACACCTCGTAACAAGATGGACATCTTGGACACCCTGAAAACCATCACGGGTGTGAAGAAAAATTGGACGCCATTGGTAAAGGGATGGGATGTACCTACGGGCGAAAGCCGGGCGGATCATGCCATTACTTTCTTTGCGAATCTGTTTCGTTCTAAGCGAGGTACTCGTTTGGAATGTGGTCATATCATTCCTGAAAATACATTCCCATTGGAGCGTTATAATGGCTGTCCGTACTGTGGTACGCCATTCGAGTTCGGTAAGATTGAGAAGATGGGACAAGGCAGTAAATTGAAGGTTTTGGAATTGTGGGATGATGCTAAGATGCAGTCTTTTTTCAAGGATTTACTGGCTTCAAAAACGGCTTTGGACGCAACGCAAGGAGATAGCTTGAAAATACTATTGAAGCACTTCGCATTGCCGGAAGGCGTGGAAGTGGGCATGAAGGAAACAATGGTTTTGGTGGTGGATACGCTTATCGCAAATGATAAGGGCGAAATGGCTAAAATCATGTTCAAGAGTCCTACGGATATCTTGCGTTACTTATGGTATAAGAAGACGGGCTTCTTACAAATCATTGAACCAAAGACATTGGTACAAAGAATTTCTAAGAACAACCGACACCTTCATGCCGCAGCGGATACAAGCGGCATCGCTTTAGTGAAATCCAAGGCGGACATGAAGTTGAAGTATTCCCGTAAGGAAGGTAAGATGGTGGCGGCTTGGATGAACCACTTGGCATTGCCAGTGGAAACTTCCTGCGAAATCATGCACGCCAAGCGTGGAA
>JAHDDF010000826.1 GCA_020629475.1 Saprospiraceae bacterium | reverse complement strand
GGGTTCTTCCGTCTCGAATTTGGATGCCAATAATTTCATTTCGCCTAATGATGACGGCTTCAATGATACCTGGAAGATTGCCGATATCAATTTGATTTCCCAGCACCAATTATCCATTTACGACGGATTCGGGAAAGAGGTGTACAGTCGTTCAGGAGGATACAATAATGATTGGTCCGGCTTGGATAACAGCGGAAGGGAACTACCGGAAGGCGTGTACTATTTCCGCTTCCAAAACGGCGGTGACGGCATCATTTATAAAGGCAGCGTTTCCTTGAAGCGCTAATTCTCCATAATTAAGAATTTCCATCATGAGAAAGATATATATCATAATAATGATGGCTTTTTTAGCCATCCAAGTACATGCCCAAGACCGGGCACCTATGTACAGCTACCATATGATGCTTGAAAACATCAATTCGGCATACGTGGGACATGAACAACAATTGGATTTCCTCCTTGGTGTCCGTACCTACCAAAGCGACTTGGATGATGCACCCAGGGTGTTCCAAGGAATTGTGACGAGAGGTTTAAAACACGATACGGGCGTAGGCTTAAAAATCGTTTCCGATAACCGTGGTGTTTTCCAACAATTGGCAGTGGAAGGAATGTTCCGTAAAGGCGTACAGCTGGCGGAAGACCATCACTTCTCCCTGGGATTATCCATGGGAACCGGAATTCGTCAGGTCCGTTTAAGTAGACTTTCAGAAACGGTAGACCTTGCTGATCCGACTTTAAACGGAGATAACGAAGTACGTTTTATCGGAGGATTCGGTATGTTGTATCAGTGGGATGATAAATTGGAAGTCGGTTTTTCCGCACCTACTTTAATTACTACGTCCGAGGATATCAATCGCCATTTCTTTTCCAATATTTCCTATGAAATCATGGTGTATGATATCGAGAATATTACGATTAAACCCAGTTTTATTTTTCATCATTCTCCCACTTTTACCAATCAAATGGAATTTGGTGTAGGTGCTTCTTGGGGTGAAAAATTTTGGGTAAATGCTTCTTATAATACGTCCAAAAATACCTTCTTGGGTGTCGGGTTTAATTTGAGAGGAATTAAACTCGGGTAT
>JAHDDF010000825.1 GCA_020629475.1 Saprospiraceae bacterium | reverse complement strand
TTCCACGCTTGGCGTGCATGATTTCGCAGGAAGTTTCCACTGGCAATGCCAAGTGATTCATCCAAGCCGCCACCATCTTACATTCCTTACGGGAATACTTCAACTTCATGTCCGCCTTGGATTTCACAAGGGCAATACCGCTTGTATCCGCTGCTGCATGAAGGTGTCGGTTGTTCTTAGAAATTCTTTGAACCAAAGTCTTTGGCTCAATGATTTGTAAGAAACCCGTCTTCTTGTACCACAAATAACGCAGGATATCCGTAGGACTCTTGAACATCACTTTAGCCGTTTCGCCCTTATCATTTGCGATAAGCGTATCCACCACCAAAACCATTGTTTCCTTCATGCCCACTTCCACGCCTTCCGGCAATGCGAAGTGCTTCAATAGTATTTTCAAGCTATCTCCTTGCGTTGCGTCCAAAGCCGTTTTTGAAGCCAGTAAATCCTTGAAAAAAGACTGCATCTTAGCATCATCCCACAATTCCAAAACCTTCAATTTACTGCCTTGTCCCATCTTCTCAATCTTACCGAACTCGAATGGCGTACCACAGTACGGACAGCCATTATAACGCTCCAATGGGAATGTATTTTCAGGAATGATATGACCACATTCCAGACGAGTACCTCGCTTCGAGCGGAACAGATTCGCAAAGAAAGTAATGGCATGATCCGCATGGCTTTCACCCGTAGGCACATCCCATCCCTTGACCAATGGCGTCCAATTTTTCTTCACGCCCGTGATGGTTTTCAAGGTATCCAAGATGTCCATTTTGCTTCGAGGTGTGAGTCCGTTCACGGCTCGTAATAATTCCTCAGAAAAGGTAAAACCTAGTTTTGAGGCATTCGCCACCAAGACAGAAGTCGTATGATTTACCTCCTTCTGCGGATTCAGATTGCTTGCCGCAATAAAAATCGCCCCTTGACGGATACTGACTTGTAATAATTCCTTTTCCATGATAATTTACTTTTAATAATTGAAATTTGGTTTTCCACCCCTACCCCCTGTTTTGTTTTTTTAATAAAAAATCCAGTAATTCCGTATCTGATTTTATATCCAAAATAAATTGAAGTAAGACACGATTGAC
>JAHDDF010000245.1 GCA_020629475.1 Saprospiraceae bacterium | reverse complement strand
GCCGTTCCATAAGCGGCGGGATATTTCCATAAGCGGGGATTAGAACCATTTTTCAAGCTTGGAAAGTCTTTTTTTCAGGGCGTTCTTATTCATTTCCTCCCAAATGATTTCGTCGGGAGAAATGCCGGTTGCGGTATTGGTTTCCAAGTACGCGAATTTGGGAAGGTCACCGCTAAAATCTACAAGGAAGACTTTGAGCTTGAGTTTTGTAGAGATGTCTCGAAGGATATATCCGTCGGTGTTGTCTTTCGTTGCTTCAAGAAGGATTTTCTTTTTAGGAATCAGGATTTTTATATCAATATATTCAGTATGCTTTACGGGAATGACTAGGGAACGATTTTCTTTTCCTTGTAATCTGTAAAATGAATCACAATTAAGAAGCCCCATTCTTTTTGAGCGAAGAACATAATTTTGGGTAGCAAGTTCTATAGGGCTCTCATCTAATTCTATCCATATTTTTTCTGAATAATAGTCTTGGAAAGCCCTACCGTATTTTTCTCTATCTCTCCGGCATAATTCCTTTTTTACCCGGTTTTCCCGAATGGTTTGGACGTACTTGTCAAAGCCTTTTTTGGAACGCCTAAATTTGTAATCTTTCCACTTCTCGTGATTCTTGAAAAATGTTCTCACCCGGTCGTTGAAGGGGTCCTTTTTTGTATTCCATCCCACAAGGAAGTGACAATCCTTATTGGTGAATTTCTTGTATTGGTAAATGAAGTCCTTGTTCTTAACGGTATTCTTTCCTGCTGATCCCCAAGTAACTTTTCCGTTCTTGTTCCTGTTTCCATAAAACAAACCCACTTCCGGAGAGGGAGGGAAATCATTTCCGTGGGGAAAGAGGATGTCAAACTCCTTACCCTTAGCAATGCATAATTTTTTGCCTTGGCTTGTGGCTTCAAAATGTACGGAACCCACCGTTTGAAGAGGGACGGTATTGGTCATCGTACTAAGTCCACCTCTAAGAAAATCACCTAGTTCATAATATTCCCTTAGCTTGAATTCTACCTGACCATAAGTGATGGGCTCCTTGGTTTCACAATCGCAAAATTCATCCCCTTGGAAAATGATTTTGGTGCCTTTTGCTCCTTGGATAACAGTTGGTTTTCCGATGTTACCCATGAATCGTTGTTCTTTTACATCCAAATCATCGTAAAATAATTCACGTTTTGAAGGAGCAATGGTTTCCTTGGTGTCTTGCGATGATGAATGTTTTTCAGGAAAATTTAGCGAATTCAAATATTCTTTTTCTCGCTGGGCATAATGCATTCCACAGACCAAATGGTTATTGGATTTATGTAGTGGCGGAGGCGGTAATAAAAAATCAATTTCCACTCTTCGGTTTCTTGGGGCGGCATCCGTAGCCCAATAAGCGGGGTCTTCATCATCATGTGCGGAAACGAGGTAAGGGAAGGATTCCCCTAAAACATCTTGAAGGAAAACGTGGGTGTACATTGCCCTGTCGTAGGAAACGTTTCTGCCCGGTTCAAGTGGTTTTTCCCGGAAGGAATGTCCCTTGATTCGGATTTCAATAATTTCATTCTTGTTGAGTTGGTCAATAGTTGTAAGGAGGATAGATTCTGCATGCGCGTCGAGTCGGGTTTTTCCTTCTTGGAAATGAATGACGGCTTGCCTGATTTTTTGGTTTTCCTGCCCGAAGGCGGACAGGCTGAGTAATAGGCATAGGAATGCCATTAGAAATCTTTCGGAAGTCATGATGTATGGTTTTTGGTAAAATGGCGAAGTACAAAACGTTGTACCTCATTAGCACGACTAATTTCCGAAAGGTTGCTAAAGCATTTTATCCCCGTTCCACAAGCGGCGGAAAGGGAACATAAACGGCAGACTTATTTTTGTAATCGGGAAAAGAGACTACATTTTTATTTTACTAATCTTTTGATGCACTTCATTGATGCCCATAACGGCGGCTGAACCGTACCAAGGATATAACTCCATTACCAAATGCCCGGATTGGATCATGGGATCGGAGGCGGTGAGTGCTTGGGCTTCCTCCACGGTTTTCACGTCAAAAACATACAAGCCCCTCAAGGAAGGATCTCCCAGGAAAGGTCCGGCAAGGGCTAATGTTCCTTCCTCGGCAAGGCGACCGATATTAGCCATATGCGCCTCTTGTAATTGCGCCGCTTTCAAGGAATCTTTTTCAGGTGTAGGACCGGTTTTCAAGAAAGCGATTACATATTGGTGCATACCGTAATCATCGGCACCTAATTTTGCGGCAAGCTCCTCATCAAATCCGTTTTCATCTATTGGCGGTTTAGGAATGGATGCTTCTTGTTCCCCGGACTCGATAACCGGTGGATTACAAGCGGAAAGAATTAATACGGAACTAAGGAGTAGAAAAAGATTTCTCATGGTAAATGAATAATTTCGCGGATGATTTTTGTTTGTTCTAAGGTTATACTAAGTAATCGTGTTACTACCGGACAATTTTGCAACGGACTAAAAACTAAGATTTTAGATATTAGACGCTAGATGTTAGATTCTGTGTTGCTATTTAAGCTAAAATTTATCTAACGTCTAAAATCTAGCGTCTAACGTCTGAATGACAAAATTTTAGGCGATTGCTCTTCTTGAAAAGGAACAACACAATTACTAAGTAGAGCCTTGTTCTAAGGTTAAATTAACCACTATGTATAAGAATAAAAAACAAGGCACAGGGTTGCTTTTCATCTTCTTGGGATTAATGATAAGCGGAATCCTATTTTCTTGTGATAATCCGCCTGAGCTACCTCAAAGAAAACGGCAGGTACCCGCTTTCGATTGGCAAGGGCATAGGGGGTGTAGAGGGATTCTACCCGAGAATACGATTCCTGCCTTCCGTGAGGCGTTGAAATTCGGGGTAACTACCTTGGAGATGGATGTTGCTATCACCAAGGACAGCGTAGTGGTTCTTTCCCACGAACCTTGGATGTCTCACGTGATTTGTAGAGACTTAAACGGACAACCCATTACGGAGGAAAAGGAGCGAGAATTTAAACTTAAGGAAATGACCTTCGAGGACATCAAGTATTATGATTGCGGAACCTTACCGCATCCGAATTTTCCGATGCAAAGGCGCTTGCCGATGCATAAACCCTCATTGATTCAGGTCATTGAAAATGCTGAATTATATGTCCGTACCGGCATCGCTAAACACAAGGCGGATTATAATATTGAGATAAAAAGTCGTCCGGAGTGGGATTCCGTATATACCTATTCTCCGGAAGCTTTTGTTGATATCCTTATTTCAACTTTGGAAGGATCCCGCTTGAAGAAGGAGCGCGTTTATATTCAATCCTTTGATATTCGCCCACTTAAAATCATGCATGAAAAATACCCGGATTATAAGTTGGTGTATTTGGTCGAGGAGGATGAACCTGTAGCGCAGTGCATGGAAAAATTAGGCTTCACGCCTTCCGTTTATAGCCCTTATTACAAGCACTTGACGGCGGAGAAAGTCAAGGAAGCACAAAAAGCGGGAATGCGTGTAGTGTCTTGGACGGTGAATGAACGTAGCGAAGTAAAATCCCTAGTAGAAATGGGCGTAGACGGTATTATCACGGATTACCCGGATAATATCACGGAATGGGATAGGGCGTTTATCCGAAAGAAATAGGAGCATGCTTAAATATCTTCTTACAAAAAATTACCTGTCGGAGTTCCTTTCTCCCTTTTCCACAACGTTTAGGATTTCCGTTAATTCCTCAGTCATCTTCAATTCCATGAACATCCAGTCAGAGTCCGGTTTATAAAATAATACGGTAACCAATACAGGGTTCTCATCAAATATGGCGAGATAGGATAATCCTACGAGTTCGGGGCTAACGGAAGTAATATTTAATAGCCTGTACCCTTTGAGTGTATTGGAAAAAAGGATGAACTTTTTGAATTGTCCGGCAATACTATTTTTTAATTCGGGCTCCTGTCGAAATTTTTTAGGATTGGTTTCTGCTAGTACGTCGGAAGCTTTCCAAGGGTTGTTCTCCTTGATTCCCGTGAAAAATCGCTCCATGACGTCTTCAGCTTGGCTTGTATCTTGACCGATACAAATTGCCGAAAATCCTATGCACAATGCAAGGGTAAGTAGGTGTTTCATAGTGACTCGTGCGTGTATTTATCCGAAAAAGATGTCTTGGCTAAAATTTTAATTTCCCCTTATGTCATTAGCTTAAACCTATGATACCAGGCAATTATTTGTACAAGAGCTAAGAAAAAATCTTCTATCAAGTAGGGTAAAAGTTAGAGACTTAATTAAAATGTACCAAGACGGTTTTTTATAGGTAATTCCCTTTAGTGTTGGTTTAATTTACTCTGAATAAACCCTTTGACTACTTCAAGGGCCGCATTAAAATTAACATTATTATTGATAACGATATCAGCTTCCGATTTGTATGGTAAAATAAATTTTTCAAAGGTAGGAAGAACATGGTTTTCATACCGATATAGTACATCATCAAGCGGGTAGTTCCTTTCCACCCTGTCCCTTTTTATCCGCCGGATGACCTTGAGGTTTTCCTTGGCGTCAATAAAGATTTTTAGATCACATACATCAAAAACCTCCTTGAGGTGGAATACGAAAAGCCCTTCCACGATAATTACTGGAGCCGGTTTAAATATGAGCGTTTTTGGTTCCTTCTTCTCGTTGTTAAAGGTGTATTCTTGTCGTGTTATGGTTTCGCCAAGGCTTAGTTTTTTTAGTTCCTTTGCAAAGGCTTCGCCATCTATGGAGGTAGGGAGATCGAAATTCTTAAAGCCGTGCTCATCCGTAAGTTGCTCTTCCCTAGGCCGGTAGTAGTCATCTTGGGATACAACGCAAAGTTCCTCTTTAGAGAAAGTATCCATCAATTTTTGGATGAAGGTGGTTTTCCCGGAACCACTGCCTCCCGTTATCCCGATAATGTATGATTGCTTATCCATAACGGGGCTCAAAGTTAAGTGAATGTAACGGAACTTTTTAACCGGGAGCCCGTTTTCATTGGGAAATCAAAATAAAGCGATGCAAGGCAAGAAATGGTTGAAGAAAATCAAGTGGATTAATATTTATTTCCCTTACTTATTTTCAGGGATAAGGGTCAAGATAAGCCCTGATGATAATGCAATCATCGCTTCCATGAAATTGAAGTGGTATAACAAGAATCTTGTAGGTACGCATTTTGGTGGCTCACTATATTCCATGTGCGATCCGCATTTCATGTTTTTAATTATGATTAACTTGGGCAAGGATTACATCGTTTGGGACCAAGCCGCTAGTATCCGGTTTAAGAAGCCGGGTAAGGGTAAAGTTTCAGCGAGGTTTTATGTCAGCCCGGAGGAAATTGCCCGAATCCGGGACGAAGTGGAGGAATTAGGAAAAAAGACCTTCCGTTTTTATGCGGAAGTCAAGAACGAGGCGGGGGAAGTAGTGGCTGAAGTCGATAAGGACGTTTATGTCAGGAAGAAAAGAAAAGTTGCCCAAACTCAAGGCGCCACCTAGCCTTGATGATATCAGAAGGATTCGCGCCGCCATAGCGCCGTATATCCATAAGACACCCGTTATTACTTCCGATAGTATTAACCGAATCCTTGGTTGTGAAATATTTTTCAAGGCGGAAAATTTCCAAAGGATTGGTGCTTTTAAAATGAGGGGAGCCCTAAGTGCTGCCTTGACATTAACGGAAGAGGAATTATCCAAGGGGATAACCACCCATTCTTCGGGGAACCACGGGCAGGCAGTAGCAAAAACAGCTTATCTATTAGGAGTTCCTGCTTATATCGTAATGCCACGGAATTCTACTCCGATAAAAATCGTAGCCACAAAAGGCTATGGTGCCGAGGTGCGGTTTTGTGAGCCTAACATTGAGGCAAGGGAAGCCGGTGTTGCGGAAGTAATAAGGGAAACCGGCGCGGTTAATATCCATCCTTATAATGATTACCATGTGATAGCCGGGCAAGCTACCGCCGCCTTGGAGTTCTTGGAGGAAACCCCGGATTTGGATTACCTTTTAGTTCCCGTTTCCGGTGGTGGTTTACTTGCCGGTAGTGCCATAGTTGCCAAGGAATTCAGTAATGCCCTAATCATAGGAGCGGAACCTTCCGGGGCGGATGATGCGGCACGGTCTTTAAAATCCGGGGTGCTAGAAAAAAATATAGAGCCCATTACCATTTGTGATGGCTTGCGGGGGAATCTAGGTTCCAAAAACTTTGAAATCATTAAGGAAAACGTGGACGATATCCTGACCGTATCGGATGATATGATTATTGAGGCAATGTCCTTGATTTGGAACCGTATGAAAGTCATAGTGGAACCTTCCGCGGTTGTCCCTCTTGCCGTTATCATGAATGATAGAAAGAGATTCCAAGGAAAAAGGGTAGGGCTTATCCTATCCGGAGGCAATCTAGACCTGAAGAATTTACCGTTTTAATACGGGCGGGATTAAAGAAAAAGAGCGACTTCCCTCAAAGGAAAATCGCTCTTTTTTATATCCGTATTCAACGACTTACGAGCTTGTTTAAATTTGGCTCTGATAGGCAATCGTATTGCTATCTCAGCTTGATGCATTTGACTAAAAATCAAGATATTAGATGTTAGACACTAGACGTTAGACTCCGTTCTGTTACATTAGTAAACAACTGTCTAATGTCTAACATCTAGCGTCTAACGTCTGAATAACAAT
>JAHDDF010000244.1 GCA_020629475.1 Saprospiraceae bacterium | reverse complement strand
GGCAACGACCGTAGTCATTACCAATACGAATGTGTATATATATCCTGTACTACGCACGACTCAAACGGTTTTTGATGTTTGCCTCTAACACATAGTGGTCAATAAGAGGAGCAAACACGTTCAAGAATAGGATGGCAAGCATCCAACCTTCGGGATATGCGGGGTTCAACACGCGAATAATCATACCAATGGAACCGATAAGGAAACCGTAAATCCACTTACCGGTATTGGTGGAAGCGGCAGTAACCGGATCAGTTGCCATATATGCCATCGCGAAGAAGAAGCTACCCATATAGAATTGGTACTGCCAAGGAACTCCCATGAATGTACCCATGTCAAAACCTGCAACGAGGTTCATGCCCATTGCCGTAATAACGGCACCGATAAGCATACTGAACATGACTCTCCAAGAAGCAATCTTGGTTACCAAAAGCATAATCACACCAAAGAAAATGGCGGGCTTACAAGTTTCACCGATGGAACCCGGGATAGCACCCCAGAACATTTGCGCGGGAGAATAATGAGCCAGCACACCTTTAACGGGCTCACCTGCTAGGTCATATTGTACCCATCCCTCTTTAGCCGCTAAGGCAAGTGGGGTTGCACCCGTAAAGTGGTCAGCAACTGAACCGCCCGAACCAAAGGTATCAAGCCCCATTCCTTGGAATATTCCATCAAAGAGCCCGAACACCCAGCCGTATTCAATACCATAACGGACACCGTCTTCTAGGATTTCCGTACCGGAAATCCAAACCTCGTCACCGGAAATGGTTCCGGGATAAGCGAAGAAGACGAATACCCTTGCCAACAAGGCGATATTCAATACGTTCATTCCTGTTCCACCGAAAGCCTCCTTACCGATGATAACGGCAAAGGCAACAGCTAAGGCAAGGATCCAAAGCGGTAAATCAGGTGGCATGATAAGCGGAATCAAGGCGCCGGAAACAAGGAACCCTTCCTCGATGGGGTGGCCTTTCTTACCTGCATAGAAGAACTCGATTCCTAGACCCACAACGTGCGTCACGATGAAAATTGGCAATAAGGCAATTAAGCCGTAAACCAATTTCAGGTGAACACCTTCCATAAAGCCATGATGAATACCCAAGGCATGGAAGTGCTGGTGACCAATGTTGTAAGTACCGAAAACGTAGCAAAGCTGCATTGCCAGTACTACCATAACCATGGTACGTTTCAAATCCATACCGTCACGGATATGGACGCCGCCCTCGGTTACCGTCTTCGGGGAATACAAGAAGGTAAAGAAGCCATCGTACACGGTATGAAGAAATGGGGATTTCTTCTTATCCGGTTCGATTCTCTCTATGAACTTCAATAACGGTTTCATGTAATCGTCGGTATTTAATACTGAAGAATATCAGGTTTAACCTTGCTCACGCATAAGGTCCAAACCTTCCCTCAGGATGTTTTGCAATGGTTGTTTGGAAGTACAGGTAAACTCGCATAAAGCAAGATCCTCTTCCACCAATTCATAGATTCCCAATCCTTCCATACGCTCAAAGTCGTTCGCCATGATGGCTTTTGCTAAGTGCTGTGGATAAACATCCATAGGAAGAACTGATTCATATTGCCCGGTTACAACAAATGCACGCTTTTCACCGTGGGTGTTGGTGTCGGCTTCGTACTTGTAATTCGGCATTAAGAAACCAGGGAAGGTACGGGAGATACTCGGACGTGGCGCCAAAGGCAACAACCAACCGAACATTTCATTATAGTCACCTTCCTCAAGAATGGTCAATTGATCATCGAAATTACCGATGTATCCATCAGTATGAATGGAGCTACCTGAAAGTACGTCACCGGAAACCAATCGGTAATTATCCGTTCCGTGAGGAAGATTTCCTTTAACGAAGTTCTCGACTTTAGCACCTTGACGGGTACGTACGTACTTTGCTTCATTGAAAAGGGCACCGGTCAAAGCAACTACTCTCTCCGCATCAAAACGCTTATGGTTAAACGCGGCGCCGATGGAAATTACTTCCTGCACACCAAGGGTCCAAACGATTTCACCGGCATTAATTGGCTTAATGTGGTGAATCTGAACGCCTACATTTCCTGCAGGGTGCTTACCCATGAACCAGTGTTTTTCAACACCTGAAGCATCGGAGAAAGCGGAAGACGGCTCATCATTAGCGTCAAGCCCTAGGTAAACGGAACCCTCCGTTAATTTGCCCAATACCTCTAAACCCTTTTGGAAATCCGCTTCCTTACCGGCAACCAACATATTGGCATTAGGAGCGAGAGGAGCGGAATCAAAGGTGGAAACGAAAATGTCACGAGGCATTGTTTCCGGACGAGGTACGATATTATAAGGACGCTGACGAATCATGGAAAGCAATCCGTTATCAGCCAAGAAGTTCGCGATATCATCACGGGTAGCGGAAGCTAACGGTGGAGTATCCAATTGACGGAAATCAATTTCGTTGTCGGCAAGAACAACCACCTCAACGATTGCACGCTTTGCACCACGGTTAACTTCGATAACCTCCCCGCTTACCGGTGAGCAAAATTTAACGTCCGGTGATTTCTTGTCAAAGAACAATGGATCCCCTGCCTTAACGATATCCCCAACCGCAACCATCATTTTAGGAATGGGCGACATTCCGTGGAAATCGGTAGGCTTAATCGCGAAGGTTCTAGCGTAAAGCGAATCATCGATTCTGTTTTCGGCTTCGCCTTCCAATTTAATATCATGACCGGCGGAAAGCCTGTGGGTATTTCCTCCTTTCACGAAACCGGGAAGTTTCTTACCGAAGATTTCCCCGAAGTCAGGAAGGATCGAGAATCGTTTACCGCCTTTGTCGGCCCCGAGGCTATTCGCCTCAACCTTTAAAAGGCTGTCTCCAACGAAGATTAATGCGGCAAGGATTACTAAAGAGAGGCCACCAATGAG
The DNA here is from genome assembly GCA_020629475.1 of Saprospiraceae bacterium. Classification (GTDB taxonomy): domain Bacteria; phylum Bacteroidota; class Bacteroidia; order Chitinophagales; family Saprospiraceae; genus JAHDCE01. The sequence continues at coordinate 3,763 of JAHDDF010000244.1, read as the reverse complement.
CCAGGTTGACATCCCGGCACCTCCCCCGGTCTGGGCTTCGGCAGTCGCTGCAAGCGACAATAAACCGATAACGACCGTGATTTTGTTGGTTTTGCTTTTAAAACTCATTCTTTTTGAATGATTTATATATTTAAAAACTTATTCAGGAGTAATTATTCACCTAAATATTCGGCAAAGATAAAATTCTTTAACAGTCAAAAGCAGGCATGGTTACTTATTTCAGGGGGGCTTCAATTATTTAGAAAGATTCTAATCAAATTAGAAACGAGGTGGAATTGGTAATATTCCAAAGTCATCATTCATTCCGAAAATCCGTGGTGCTATATTGCCTTAAAATTCAGGCAAATGAAAGAAATACTTCTCGTCATTGGTGCAGTAATCCTGTTCGCGAACCTACGAACGTATATAATGATGGTGAGGGATAAAAAAATAGCAGTCGAGCGCGGTAAGGAGGGAGTAAGGAAAATGAGGATTCCTGAGAAGAAGTTAATCGCGGCAGGTATTTTCCTTGGGGGTCTGGGGATTTTCCTTGGAACAAGAGGGCCATTTTATCATAAAAGAAACAAGCCCGTTTTTAGTATTTGGATCCCTATTTTATTCATTGTTGAAAGCCTAGTCCTAATCAGTTTGTTTCTTTGGTGGTTTAGCATTGTGTAGGGCTTTTTGATAATCTTGTTTTTCGGCAGCAACATTTTCAATTACAATCCTCCTAGGGCTAAACCTATTTTTAATCCGAAATAATTTTCCTTTTGAGAAAATAAAACACTGCTACTATTGTACCTCAAATCACCTTCATTATTTTTTAAGCCCTTTTCCCAATAAAAGTCAATAAAAAGGACATCATTGTGGTATCCAAACCCTAGGTCAAAAGATATGAAACCTCCTTCTGGCTCAAATTCCAATTCCTCTAAAGGACTGTCTTTAAATTTCGATTTTAATCGGCTGTGAAAACCTATACCCGTTTGAACGCTAAATCCTTCAATCCTATATCCTACCCTAATGGGGATATCAAATGAAAACGCGCGTAGATTTAATTCTTGAGGAGCCATATTCCCGAAAAAATCCACCTCGCCTTTTCTTGGGCTTAACCTAACTTCCGCTTCGGGTCGTATAAATAGGAAAGGAAGTACATTGAATTGCATGAACATACCTAAACCATAAGAAGGATTACCGCCATTGAATGAAACGGATAATGTATCCAGGCCATTTTCCCCTTGCAAGACTCCTGTGTAATCCGTGGCTCCTACATAGGAAAAGGATAACCTTGTCCCGGTTTGTATGGGTGAATAATCCTGGGCGGATAAGGATAGGGAAAGAAGGAAGGAGAAAAATACCGAAAGAATGTATTTGTGCATCATAACAGGAACCTATAGGCATAAAAAAAGCATACGCCGCGAGAGCGACGCATGCAAAATATAACCCCAAAAAACAACTATGCAAAACAGATATACTACAAATATAAAGTGCTTTTGTATAAGCATCCAAATTATTCAAGTTAAAATTTCAAATCTACTCGATAATTTGATTGTAGTACCCTTGTGACGTAACCATTCGGTCTTGGTCACAAAATTTTTTATTTCCTTTGAAATTCACTTTATAAACGTCCTGAAAAGTCCAATTGTTTTCTCGAACGACTTAAGACAAAGTTAAAATAAAACATCTTCCCGGGTTGTCCCGTCTAGGACATTACAAGGTTTGGTTTAAAATATCGAGAATGGAATCAGCGGCTTCCGCCAAAACGGTACCCGGTCCAAAAACCCCCACTACCCCGGCCTCATACAGGAAATCATAATCCTGTCTCGGAATAACGCCACCCACCACCACAAGGATATCTTCCCTTCCCAAATCAGCGAGGGCTTTAATCGTGTCAGGGACAAGGGTTTTGTGACCTGCCGCCAAGGAAGAAATTCCTACAACGTGGACATCATTCTCAGCCGCTTGTTTTGCCGCCTCCTCCGGCGTTTGGAACAATGGACCCACATCAACGTCAAAACCAAGGTCGGCGAAACCCGTCGCAATTACCTTGGCTCCGCGATCGTGACCATCCTGCCCAAGCTTTGCCACCATTATTCTAGGGCGTCTTCCTTCGGCTTTCGCAAATTCATCCGCCTTTTGGATAACCGAGTCAAACTTCTCGTTTTTCTTCATTTCACCGGAATATACACCTGATATGGTCGTATTGCTAGCCACGTACCTTCCGAAATGCTTTTCCATCGCATCGGAAATTTCACCAAGTGTGGCTCGTTTCCTAGCTGCATCTACGGCAAAATGAAGAAGATTCCCTTCTCCCGTTTCGGCGCATTCGGATAATTTTTCCAAGGCGACAAGCACTTCTTTGTCATTTCTGTTTGCCTTAACGGATTGAATTCCCTTTACCTGTGATTCACGAACGGCACGATTATCCACTTCAAGGATATCCATATCTTCCTCTTCCTCCTGCCTGAAGATATTTACACCCACAATCCAGTCAAGGCCTCCGTCTATTCTCGCTTGTTTCTTCGCGGCAGCTTCCTCAATCCTCATTTTCGGGATTCCTTTCTCTATGGCTTCCGCCATGCCTCCTGCCTCTTCCACTTCCTTCATCAGCTCCTTGGCACGTCTCAGCAATTCCGAGGTAAGAAATTCAACATATTCGGATCCACCGAAAGGATCTATGGACTTGGTAACATCCGTTTCGGTTTGGATATATTTCTGGGTATCCCTAGCGATTCTGGCGGAAAAGTCCGTAGGCAACGCGATAGCCTCATCCAAGGCATTGGTATGTAAGGATTGGGTTCCTCCAAGGACCGCCGCCATTGCTTCAATACAAGTCCTCGCCACATTGTTATAAGGGTCTTGCTCGGTCAAACTCCAACCCGATGTTTGGCAATGCGTTCGAAGTGCCATGGATTTGGGGTTGGTCGCATTAAATCCTTTTACGATTTCAGCCCAAAGCAACCTACCCGCCCTCATTTTGGCGATTTCCATAAAATGATTCATCCCTATCCCCCAGAAAAAGGATAACCTTGGGGCAAAAGCATCTATATCCAATCCCGCATTTACTCCTGCCTTCAAATATTCCAAACCATCGGCGAGGGTGTACGCCAGTTCGATATCAGCCGTACCGCCCGCTTCTTGAATGTGGTATCCGGAAATGGAAATGGAATTAAATCGAGGCATATTCGCAGCCGTATATTCGAAAATATCCGAGATGATTCTCATGGAAGGTTTCGGTGGATATATATAGGTATTCCGGACCATGAACTCCTTGAGAATATCATTTTGGATGGTTCCGCTTAACGCGGATTGGGAAACGCCTTGCTCCTCTGCCGCTACAATGTAAAATGCCATTACAGGAATTACGGCACCGTTCATGGTCATGGAAACGGACATCTTATCCAAGGGGATTCCATCAAAAAGGATCTTCATATCCTCTACGGTGTCAATAGCTACCCCGGCTTTTCCGACATCACCTTTCACCCTTGGGTGATCGGAATCATATCCACGGTGGGTAGCAAGATCGAAGGCGACGGAAAGCCCTTTCTGGCCCGCGGCAAGATTCCTTCTATAGAAGGCATTACTTTCCTCAGCGGTAGAGAATCCTGCATATTGGCGAATGGTCCAAGGACGACCCGTGTACATACTAGAGTATGGCCCTCTCAAGTAAGGGGGAATTCCGGAAGCAAAGCCCGCGTGATTTATGCCTGAGGAATTTTCCTCGGACAAAGGAATATCAACCGATATCCCTTCCGGAAAATCAACGCTTCCTTTTGCAACATTATCC
>JAHDDF010000243.1 GCA_020629475.1 Saprospiraceae bacterium | reverse complement strand
TGGGAGGAGATAAGAATTATGTAAATCATAACATTAAACTTGAGCCCTATAAAGGCACAATAGGGGTTTCTGAAATATTATTGATTAAAAGCGAACCAGGCAAAGCAAATAGGAAAGCAAGGATATTTATGAGGGATGGACGTGTCTACAGGAATGCAATGAGGCTCAAGACTATTCTTAATGAAGTGGATCAGGATTATCTTGTACAGATAGGGCAGGGCGTTATCATAAATGCGTTATACATTACGGATTTATCTTGTGATTCAGAGGGCGTATACCGAGTGCTATTATCAGGTTTTTCCATCTTCGAAAATTATGGAAGACTTCCATATACACATCCACACAGGCTTTCATTATCAGAACTGTATATCACTAGGGATTATAAATTAGAAGCTATACATAAAATTGAAAGTATTAGAAGTAAAAAACTGACACTTTTATAGGGTGTCAGTTTCAAAAAAACTTTTAGAAGGCTTGCTAAATTTCTACTAATGCGCAAAGCCCAATAATTAGAATTAGACATAGTATTAATGCACCAGCTTCAAGTATCAGGGTAATCCAATTGATATTTTTAAAATATTTACGCATAACGAGGATAAATTAGATGAAACAATAATCCTCGTTAGTTATTGAAGGATAATTAACAAAGATTATTGTTCCATTTAAACATCCCTTATTTCATAGTGGAAAGAACCTTTATTGAAAATTAAATCTTCAATTGTTTGTATTATATCAGATACATAATGTAAGTCAATATTGATTTGTTCTTAGCTACAAAAGTACTAATTCGGAATCCATACTAGCCAATTCGGAATAGAATATAAATCTGTTCTTTGGGTGATTTAAATTTGGTTTGTAATCAATTGATAAAAAGATGTTTATATCTCGTTTATCAATATTTATTAATCATTTTTTAAATCATTTTTGAAGTGAAAAAATTCATAGAAACTGTCCCTGGGCTTAAGAGGCCCAGGGCTCCTGAAGAATTCTTGAAAGAGAAAGGGCTACCTGAGCCGAAACAGATTAGGAACGTAACGGCTCCCGCATTGGAAGTGCACCTAAAATCGAGGTATCAAAAGATTGGCGAGGAGTCATTACAGGATGCGGAAAATTCCGCAAGGCGCATGCGCCCCAAAGAACATGGGGATAAACTTTCCAGTTACGTCATGCATTTAGTCACCTTGTTCGAGGAGTGTGGTCGTCATATCCATACGCGCTTGAATACAACGGGACTCGAACGGATTAAGGAGCAGGTAACCGAGGCCGCCGCCGAGGAAATTAAGGTAATCCAAGAGGAGAAAGCCAGAGTGGATAATGAGGTGCGTAACAGCGAGCGTGATTTGAAGTCCCTTCTTGCGAAAGTCGTCGCTCCCGTACTTGCCTCCTTGTACGTAACCGCGATCGTAATGATTCTCCTATCGACCGATGTGGTGTATAACATCAACGCGTTTCAGGCGATGGGATTCAACTTCATTAAGTCGTTCCTGATTTCTTTCGGGGTGGTGGTCTCCCTTGCGATTGCGGGATACTTCCTCTTCGAGGAGCTTAGAAAAGACGAAACGATGAAGAAGTCCACTGCCAAGATTGTTGGTCTGTCGCTTGTAATCGTCGGTTGTTTCGTCGGCATTAGCTACATGCGTATCAACTTTCTGAATGAGATGGGAGGGCAGGCGGTGTCACCCGTTTTCGGGACGTTAGCGTTCGTGTTGATTAACATCCTGATCTTCGGTGCTACCTCTGTTATTTTCCATAAGTTCTATCCTACCAAGGAGGAGCGTAAGCTTCAGAAGGATATCAGTGCCATGAAGAAGCTTTTAGGGAAGTTGAAGGCACAGTACCGACAGTTAGTTGAGGACGAGGGTATCATCCGTACCCGTTCCAAGGAGCTGGTGCGCGAAACCGATGACCTAATTGATTACGCCAACCACATGTTGAAGGAGAACATCGCCTACTATCGTAAGGTCGTAGCGGTGTGGATGAAGGAGACCTCTTCAAGGCTTCCGTACATGCCCGATTGCATGGAACAGGAAATTCCTGAACTGAAAACCGAATTCGTGATACGTAAGCGGGTGAACGGTGAAAAAGTGACGGGAGATGAATAGGGGGATACTGATTTGGTTCATGGTCGCACTAGGTGTGGCCATGACCACCTCCTCATGCGATGAGGGAACAATGGTGATGCACCATATCTCAGTATTGCATGACGTGACGGATGAGCATATAGGAAGGCCCGAAGCCGACGGACTTATTGAACTCACCGGTATCGGTGACATGAAATGGGACGGTATCGATTTTAAGTATTCTATCGTCAGTGATGTTGAATACGGAACGGTGGAGCGCATTAGGCTTGAACCCGAGAATGCGTACTACGGTAACACGCTTTTAAGGAAAAAAGCGGTAGACGAGTTTACCGCTGAACTTAACGAGGTAGTTTCCAAACAGGAGGTAGGAAGCAAGCGGTATTCCATCATTTTCCCTATGGTAATCAGGGAGGCGAACCGTCTTGCACGACAGACGGACGGGCACCGTCGGCATTTGGTCGTCTATTCCGACCTGATGGAAAACTCACCCGGTATTTCCCTTGCCTCACAAGGATTCAACGGCTTCGATGCACAACGTTCGGAGAAATTATGGGGGAAGATGGAATCCTTTTACGGTACCAGTTTAGTGGATTCCCTTGACGGTATTGAAGTGCATTTCATTTACCGGGCAAAGGATTACAATGACTCCAAGCGTTTTTCAACGATTTCCGGAATGTACGGAAGATTCCTCGAAGAGCGTGGCGCTATCGTTAACGTCTCCGGAAACCTCTAGCGGTATGGAGAAGCTTAAAAAGATACTCGGAACGGTTCTACGCTTCACATGGGTGTTAGTATGGAGCCTTCTGGGTATCCTTTTCAGGATTATCGTCGCTTGCCTCTACCTCATAACCAAGCTACTTGAAATCGGTTTCAAGCACCTGAACAAGGCTTTGGAATTGATCATACTGGGCGACGTACACAAAATCAAATAATCATGCTGAATTCACTATTTCGAATGTTGGGGGAAATGGGCGGAACGGTTCTGACATCGCTTGCGCCACTTCTCGACGGCATCCTTACTTTCGGTGATGCTAAAAACCCGCATGATTTCAAGGGGGAGTTCCTCGAAGAGAGGAAACTACTCTCCTCACGAAATCGGGGATTTAACCTTACGGGTAAAAAGGGGCTTTCCGTTAAGCTTTCCTACAGGAACATGTTGGTTTGTGGGCAAACCGGAACGGGAAAATCCACCACGGTACTTATCCCGACCATATTTTCCACTGATGCAAGTCTCGTTATCAATGATCCGAGCAAAGAACTTTTTAAGGCGACTTCCGGATTCCTTGCGGCACGGGACTATGACGTCAAGGTTTTGGACTACGGAAATCCGGGCCGCTCCGTCGGGTACAACCCGTTACAACGGGCATCGAGTCCTTCGGAGATTTCGAAGGTCGCCTCCACTCTCGTCAGGGCGTCATTGGGCAATAACGCCAAAGATCCCTTTTGGTCTTTGCAAGCGGTCTCCTTGCTATCCATCCCGATTACCGTATTGGGAAACAAACCGCCCCATTACCGGAACTTGGCGAACGTAAGAAGGCTCGTCGAGATCATGGCGGGTGACCCGAAAAAGATGGATCGCTTGGTGGTGGAAAGTGGCGATAGGCGTATTCTGGAATCCTACAAAGGGTTCGTCGCGATGAGTCAAAACACTTTCTCCTCCATCGCGGCGACGGCACTTGCCGCCCTGAATCTCTTCCGGGATGAAAAACTTGCCTCCATCACCTCCGTGGACACCATCGATTTCGACGGGTTCCGTAAGCGGAAAACGGCACTTTTCGTCCAATCACCCACGATTGACATGAACTACTACGCACCGATCACTAGCGTACTAACGGAACAGCTATTCGGTTCGGTAATGTCAAGAATTCCGGACAAGAAGGAACAGGACATTTTCTTCCTTTTGGATGAGGCGAGTTCCCTGAATATCCCAAGTATGCCCATAACCATCGCGAATATCAGGAAATATCGTGGCGGGATTATGATCGTATGCCAGGACTTCGCGCAAATTCGACGGGTGTACGGTAAGGATGATGCCGAGGCGATACGGACGAACTGCTATACCAAGCTCTACTTCTCGGGGGCAAGCCTTGAAACCGTGAGGGAATTGGAGGCGATTCTCGGTCGCTATTCCTACGAGGACGAAAAGGGAAGGAAGCAAAGCCGTTCCTTGATGACCGCCGATGAGATCCGTTCGATGCCGATTAACGAGTCCTTGATTATTTGCGGCCACAACCGTGCGATCAAAGCACGGATGACACCTTTTTATGAAAACAGGCGGATGCGTGCCAAGACGGTGTACCGGACTCCCGAAAGCAAAGGGGAGGTAACGACCGACGGACCGGAGTTCCTTCCGCTGAAATAATACGACACAAGATGGAATACAAGAATCTTAATGATTTCCTCAAACGCAGCGGCGTTCTAGAGGAGGGGAATCCCCATGAAATAGAGGAGGCGAAAAAAGCCTACCGAAAGATTTACATGAGGGAGTATAAGCGGAGGAAGAGAAAATCCTCTAAGGAAATAGTCCTCTCGGTAAGCCGTAAAAGCTATAACCGTTTCCGCCAATTGGCAAAGGAAAGTGATTTAGGGTTATCCGCCTTTATTCTCGGAATACTGGAAGGAAAATCCTTCGCGCCCGTTCACGGGATAAATCGCGGTGATTTAGCCGGGATAGCCCTTTTGTTGGCGAAAATCCATTCCGAATTGACCCGTATCGCGGACGGTCAAGATGCGGAAACGGAACGTATGGGAGAGATGAAAGAGAAAATCCGGTTTTTGGAGACGGTCTTCTCCAAGCTTTTTAGGGGGCAAACGATCGACAAGGAGCTATCCGTTTGGGGTGTAGAGTCCAACCCACGACCGGGATGATCATCAAGTCAATGTCCCGCACGACGGGAAAGGGGAATATCGGTGGTCTTATGAATTATATGTTCAGGGAGGATAAGGTAATGAACTTGCTAAAGTACCAAACAAGGGAAGGTAAGTTCAAGCCGTGTACCATCAAGCACCTCCTTAAAGGTGAAACCCTCAAGGAATGGGCGGAGGAATTCGAGATGAATCGCCTGGACAGGAAATTTAACCGTAAGGGTGCCGTCGAGCTGTACCATGAGGTAATTTCCTTCGCCCGCTCCGACAGCCATATGATTGACGATACGATGTTAACCGACATTACCCGTAGGTACATCTCCCTGAGAAGCCCGGACGCTCCGGTCGTCGCCACTTTTCACAAGGACACGGAACACGTTCACGTACACCTCGCCATTGCGGGTTCAAAATACCTAACGGGCATGGCGAACCGAATGGGGAAGTTCGAGTTCGGGCGAATCAAACGGGATATGGAATCCTATCAACGTGATACCTACCCCGAGTTGAACCGCTCCTTGGTGGAACACGGACGTAAGGCGGAGATGATCCGTGCCAAGATGAAGAGGCGGGATGCCGTCAGAAAGGATATCCAAAATATGGTTTCCATCGTCTCCTCGATGGAGGAGCTACGGCAATTGCTCGAGGAGAAAGGTGCTTCCGTTTACGAACGCGGTGGCAAGACCTCCGGCATTACCCTGAACGGTAGGAACTTTCGATTTCGTTCCCTCGGCATCGAAGAGGATGTAAGGCGGATGGAAAAAGAGGAGGAACTCCTTCTTGAATTGGACGATTTACGGCACGGGAAGGAGGGTAAAATACGTGAGGAGGAAACTATGCTGTCAACACCCGTCCGACTGGATAGTTTGGAGCGGGATTTTGAAGAACGGGAGAACCCTTCCGAAGACGAGAAAGAAACCACCGAAGAACATGAAGCCACTATTGTTCGGGAAGATTTGAACGATTCAATTGGACCTCCTCAAAGAGTAATACGGAGGGACGATTTGGAATTATGATTTTTAGAAAGAGCAGTTATGAATACACAAATATATGCAGGTAAGAATTTGGGGAAGGTAAGGTGTTTGCGTGGTGTAAAGCAAGATGTGATTGCCCACCAATTGAATATTCCCCAGACGGTCTATTCGAGGATAGAACGAGGACTCATTACCATGAATAAAGAACAGCTTAAAATACTGGGTCAGATATTAGAAGTGCCGAGTGACTTCTTGCTGAGAGATGATGATATGGTCATTCTTAAACCGGACGACTTTATTATTTCAGGGGAGCTTTTGGGGGAGTTTAAGGACAATTATGAAGGGCGTATTTCAGAATTGAAAGGACAGGTCGGGTATCTCCAATCGGTCATTGACCGATTGATTGGTGGGCGTAATAAAAGACAGGGATAGAAGGACATCCCATCCTACGGATGTGCTTTCCTTTATCCTGTCCTTTATACGCATCATCGCCACTCTTGTGGGTATCAGAAGCACGCCATCGCTTGGGTGGTTATTGGTTGTTGAGTGGTCTTCCTTGCGATGGCGTTTCAGTTGGTGTAGGTACAGGAATATTTGTAGGTTGGTATGCCAAAGCCGTGGCGATGATAGTTGTGGTCGGAGAACTTTTATGCTTGGATGCGTGCATGATTTGAAAGGAAAAGTCCATGGTGTTTTTGATGAAGCAAAGATTGCATATGTACAGGGAACTTTGAAAAAGTTTCCCTTTCACATGCAGTCAGGGGAC
>JAHDDF010000824.1 GCA_020629475.1 Saprospiraceae bacterium | reverse complement strand
AAGTTTACACTTATGCTTCCCCTAGAACCATCGGTAAAAAAGCCTTTACGGATAAAGTGGATGAAATCCTTTTGGGTAAAATCCACCGCATTGAATATTACTTGGATCCTATCCCCCTGGCTTGGGCTCCGGGCTATGAAAACTGCGGCATCCGCCACTGGTTCCACTCGGATAAGGAAGACTACCGTTGTTTTGAAAATACCAAGGAGCGTTACTTCTCCCCTAACCCATTCGAGTTCAATAAACGTCCTAGGGATTCCCGTACCAAAAAGGAGGTTTGCCTACAACGCGAGCAATTCAGCTCCTTGCTCACGGATCTAAAATGGAAGGTGCATTTCCATAATCCGCAGTGGTACGTCAAGGCGGCGTACCAACATCTCACCGAAGAGCAAAAAGAAAAGCTACCGTCGGTGGACGATAGCTTTCCTTATTTGTATTATGGGTGGAATAAAGGGAAGTAAGACCTACACCTTCGCTACCGCAAAAACCACATCCGTTCCGTCCATATCCACGGCATCACCCGCTACTTCCGGTACCAACTCCAAGGAATCAGCCAAAACAGCGGAGGAGATAAACGCCTTGAATTGTTCCATTGCCGGTACCAACATATCATGATGCTCTATGGAGACCTTGATGCGATCCGTTACCTCGAAATCCTTGGATTTACGAAGGTTTTGGATACGATTTACCAGCTCACGTGCCATACCTTCCGCCTTGAGTTCATCCGTTAAATTGATATCCAAAGCAACGGTCAAAGGACCATCATTGGCTACGGACCAACCGGGAATATCCGCGGAGGTGATAACGAAATCCTCCAAGGTCAAATCGAAGGATTCATCACCTACGTTTAGGGTGTAAGAACCGGATTCCTCTAGGGCTGCGATGTCCCTTTGATCAAACCGGGCAACTGCCTGGGAAGCGGCTTTCATGTGCTTACCCAAACGGCGTCCTAAGGTCTTAAAGTTCGGCTTGATGCTTTTATCAACGATACCCTTGGTATCCGTGATGTACTCTAAATCCTTAACGTTCACCTCGGAAAGGATCACGTCTTTCACGGAATCTACTTGTGCTTGGAAGGAAGCATCCAAGATGGG
>JAHDDF010000242.1:4808-6690 GCA_020629475.1 Saprospiraceae bacterium | reverse complement strand
GATATCGCCAATGATTTATTGAATTATCCGGGAGCTCACGTTATGGTGGTGGCATATACCTTTAAGTACGATGAGGCTTCCGAAACGGTTACCGTAAGGGATTCCATCTTCGCGGTAGATACCATTGCGGTGGAGGGGATAAAAGATAGCTTCAATTATGTTCAACGGTTCGATCGCATAGAGGAGCGTCAAGAAGTGAAAAAGACCTACACTTGGGATAAGGATTATGCCGAGAAGTACACCGCAAAGCTCAATGATTTCATGCTTGCCGCGGAAAAGGATGATGTTTTGATCTACGGTGTTACAAAACCATACGACAATGCCATGATTGATGAATTCCGTCATCATACCCAAGCGCAGTATCCTTTCTACAAGGCGGATGATATCCTTCTGAAAACCATTGTGCGTTCCAATCCGGGTGTAGTGGTTTGGAAGGACGGAAAAATCCTTAAGAAGTACCACATCAATAAGCTACCTAACTGGGACAAGGCGAAAGCCGAAGCAGGATTATAAAATGAAAAATGCCCCTTCCGGAAGGAAGGGGCACGCTCTCATAAGGTCGGTTGAAAAAAATACACTTTCTTTTGTTGTTTGAGGGCTTTCGAATTTACGAATAAATATTCATTTATTCCAAATCGAATATCAATAAATCGTTGAAATGCACCAATTTCTGAATGTTAAGGGGCGCTTGATTGACCTTTCCGTCCCTAAAATCATGGGCATTTTAAACGTTACGCCTGATTCCTTTTATGACGGTGGTTCTTATGATTCCGGAAAAAAAGCATTGGTGCAAGCCGGAAAAATGCTTGAGGAAGGAGCGGATATTTTGGACATCGGCGGTATGTCTTCCCGCCCCGGCGCCGAAGTGATTTCCGTTGAGGAAGAACGACAACGGGTAATCCCGATAATTAAAGCCATTTCCAAGGAATTCCCGGAGGCGGTGATAAGTATTGATACCGTGCGTTCTCAAATCGCAAAAGAGGCAGTGGAGTCCGGCGCTGCCATCGTAAATGATATTTCCGCGGGTTCCTTGGATAAGGGTATGTATGAAACGGTAGGTGCGCTAAAAGTTCCTTACGTTTTAATGCATATGAAGGGCAGGCCGGAAACGATGCAAGATCGTCCGGACTATGATGACCCCGTCCTTGAAATTACCGATTTCTTTATCCGTGAAACGGAAAAACTCCGGCAGTTTGGTGTCCATGATATCGTTTTGGACCCCGGTTTCGGATTCGGGAAAAGGGTAGAGGATAATTATCAAATCCTCAAAAGATTTAAGGACTTTTCTATCCTTGATTATCCACTTTTAGCGGGTGTTTCCCGGAAGTCCATGATTTATAAGCCGCTTGGGATTACGCCTCAGGAAGCATTGAACGGAACTACGGCATTGCATATGGTCGCATTGCAAAACGGAGCCTCCATTTTGAGGGTACATGATGTGAAAGAGGCGGTGGAATGTTTAAGGATTTACAATCTTTTGAATGAGAATTAAAGGCTCTACCGTTTCCTCCTTTTACGTTTTTTTCTCCTCTTGTTCCTAGCACTTCCCCCTGAAAAAATGGAACGCCCCAAGGAACCGGTCATTGCCCCGAAGCCGCCCAATAAACCGCCAACCAAGGCGGTGAATAGGATGAGCAATTTACCGCCATCCACATTAAAAAGTTTTGCCATCATTTCGCTGAGGATGTGATCATTGGCATTATCTATCATAACCGTTTGGATGGTCCACATGGCGGCAACGCCCAATAAGCCGTAAACGAAACTCGGTAATGCCTTGGCATGGACCACGGCACCGATAATCGCGGAAAGCAAAGCTAAACCCCAAATCGGATTAATGAATTGACACAACCATCCGATAATAGCCGATAATACAAGTCCTATC
>JAHDDF010000242.1:0-4708 GCA_020629475.1 Saprospiraceae bacterium | reverse complement strand
CGGATTAATGAATTGACACAACCATCCGATAATAGCCGATAATACAAGTCCTATCACGAATTTCATCCCGGAGATTTTAGGAGATAATACAACTAGGCTAAGAGATAGGATGAGTCTTACATCTTTAATCTTATCTCTTACGTCTTTCCCTTTCGAAAGATAGAAAAAAATCAGCTCACCGGAAGATTGACGCCGTATAATCGGATAAACTCACGGTAACGGGGATCCGCCTTCAAAACCTCAGGATTCCCTACCATTACCAAATGCTCCTTGGCACGGGTAAGCGCCACGTTTAATTTCCGATCGATATCATTTTCATCCCTTGCGGAAACGATGGAGGACAAGCGCATGGTGCTATTGGCACATACGGAAATCAAGATAATTTTCCGGGCACCGCCTTGGTAGCGTTCCACCGTATCAATGGTCAAATCATCCGGGTTCCTATTCGCTCGGTGAAGGACGTGACGGATATTCGCGATTTGCGCCCTAAACGGGGTGATGATCCCGATATCGGAAATCTTAAACTCATCGCCGTAAAGGCGCTCAAAAGCATCAATCAATTCAGTCATCATGACCGCCTCCTCGTGGTTGCTTTTCTCTGCCATGATATCCCTATCATCAGTGGTAGAGGGCAAGAAAATAACCCGCTGTTCGGATAAAAGCTTCTCTAAATCCCCTTGTGGTTCATTCACGAATTCCAAGGGGGATAACTGTGCCTTTCCATGCGGGATGGATTCAGGGAGCGTAGCTAATTTCCCTTCATAGAACATCTCATTTGGGAAAGCCATAATATCCGCGTGCATCCGTCCTTGATGACTCAGACGTCCTAGGGCATGATGCCAGCCTTGGTCCAAATAATGCAAGTACAAACGCTCGAACAACGAAGCTCGTAAGTCCTTCAAGCCTATTCCGTGAAGCCCTTCGTGTACCACTCTACAAGATTCCGGGTCCTGTACCGTCACCGCAGGTAATTGCTTGTGATCCCCAATCATGATGACCTTCGGGAAAGCAGGAAGTAATCCTGCCAACATCGGCTCCGTAATCTGTGATGCCTCATCGATAATAACGCGGTCGAAGGTTTTCAAATGTAATAAATCCCTCTTGCCCAACATGGAGGAAACCGTGGCCACCACAATTCTATGTCCCTCGATTATCGCTTTGACATCCTTCCTGTCGTTCGCCTCTTCCATCAAGCGGTTCAAGAGCCTTTCCCTGAAACGTAAACCCGTGGAATACTTGGAACCGATGCGGAAATACTTGTTCCGCATTCCCGGATGATACATTTCAATGGCGTCGCAAATTTCATCTGCGGCGCGGTTGGTGTAGGTAAGGAGCAACACGTTTTCGGAAGTAAAATCCATCAAGTAACCCGCTAGGTTACGGAGCATCATGTTGGTTTTTCCCGTGCCCGGTGGTCCCCATAGCAAGAACAAATCACCCATGTTGACCATGGATTGGAAGATTTCCCCTTGCTCTTGGGTCATCCCGTAAGGGATACTGATTTCCCTTTCCTCCCCAACGGAAGGCGGCTTTATCCCAAGGAACAAATCCCGCTTCTCCTTGGGGCTTTCCGAGAACAATAAAAGCTGCTTGTATTGCTGGTTGAAACCGGAATCAAAAAGATCATGCTCGATATTCCATTGGGCGTGTTTCTTGAAATCCTCAAGGTGGTGTTGTTCCGCTCTTAAGCGTACCTCCACCCAATCCGCATTGATGTTGATGATGGTACATTTAAAAATCCGGTGCCTGAGAACGGTTGACCTTTCAGGGTCATAAGGATACAAAACACCAATGTCTCCGCTTCTGAAATTAGCAAGCGGATTGGTGTGTTCCGTCCGCCTGAACCCTAGAACGGGTTCCCCTTGCGCTGAGGGAAGCATACTCAAATCCAAGCGGGAAAGAATCTCGTAATTGTCGTTTTTTTCGGAGTAGGATTTCGCCCAAAGATCCGCTTGTCCGGTGCTTCGTCCTTCCACGCTCGAACCTACCTTGGCATGTATGTGTTCCCGGGCAATGAAGCCCGTCATGGTCAGGAAATACTTTTTCTCCAAGGGGCTTAATTTCCCGATTGCACCCAATAGCCGTTCCTTGTCCTTGGCGTTGAAGCCTTGCCAATTTTTGGTCCTTCCTGAAGCGAGGATATTCAATGGACCGGAATCCTCGGCATGACAGCGGGTCAGCTGATGCTCGATGGAGATAAGGAAATTCCGCAATTGCATCGCCTCCGATTGGTGCGTTGTAGAAACGGGCGCGAAGCGCAGGCGTTCCCGTTCCAAGCGGGAGTAAAGGATATAATTGGTAGGTTTGATGCCCTCGTTTTTATAGACAGACTTCACCAACAGGTCATAGAGCATCGTCTGGATATAATGATTATGGTTCAGTCCGTAACGGTTGGGGCGGAACAACTTCCCGGATTTCAATTCCACGATGGCGGACTTGCCGCTTTGTTCATTGTTGTACCAAAGATCCAAGCGCCCTTGTAATCCGTATTCCCGGGAATAGAAAGTGGGTTCGAGATATGCATGATCCCCCTTGATGCCTTGGTCTTCCAATTCCATATCCACTGTTGCGGTCAGGTGGCTATGGTGCCCACGGCACAGGGTATAGATTTCACGAATTTCCTCATCCGCCATCCTGGAGAATTGAACGGGGTACATGGGGAAACAATCCTTGAAATGTTCTTGAAAAGGCTTACGTCTTCCGCCTAGGATATCATCCAAGAATTTATTGGCGATGTTTCCCGTAATCAAGTACTTGCTTGCCTCAACCGGGATGAATTTTTTAAGAAGGTATAATTCGTGGTAAGCGCCGTCATGGGAAAAGCACTCCGAGACGGAGGTAATATCCGTGAGGTAATCCGGAAGGATAACAAAACCCTTGGGGCGGTAGCTTCCGTTTTCGCAAACTTCCACGTCCGTCAAGTTTACGCTCAAGGGAAAACCGAACACCTTTTTGATGAGGGAAATGCTAGGATTAAAATGATGGTTCCTGCCTGTAATATTATAGGCAATGCGGATTTCGCGGTCGGGATGTTCCTCGTCGATACCTAAGAATTGCTCATCCTCCGGGATGTCCTTCAACAACACGACTCGGGCATAGGACATGAATCGTTGGATTTCCACCTCCGTTCGCCTAAAGGCGACGGGGGAGGGGAGCAGGGCTTGTAAATCTTCCGGAATATTTTCCGATGTTAAGTTTCTTATGCTTTGGCTCAAGGCAAGAATCCCGAGGTCTAAATCCTCTTGCTTGATATCCGGTATACCCGGCGCCGTAGTTTTTTTGAGATATCTTCTTCTAAATTCATAAACCAAGTACAATTCCTTTCCCGGGATGCCGTACTTGTGCCCCGCATAAGCAATACGGGAACCAAAGTCCGAGAACCGTAGCTTTTCCTGTTCCGTAGCGTGTAGGAATAAGTTGTTTAATAAGCTAAAAGCCCAAGCCGTTTTTTCCGGCAAATCCGTTTCCGTATCCGAGAGGACGCGGTTTACCTTTTGGTAGAGTAAGCGGGCTATTTCGGGTGGGTTGGTCATGGATTATGAAGCGATGTTTTATGGGGTGAAGGTACGGGTTTTGAGGGAGGAAACCTTTTTTATAGTTCCATCCTTTCAGGGTTGAATGTAATATCGATGCCTTGAACTATAAGAATATTACCCTCTCAGGATTAAAAGTCAAAACCCAAATCCCGAAGGGATGAAATATCATTAGCCCAAGGAATGATACCATATCAAACCTCGAAGGGATAGAAATGTCCTAAGCCCATCATTTCCAATAAATTAATGCTCAATGGAACCATTTTGCGAAATATCCCCTTTATATTGATGTATCTCAAAACAACGTGGTATAGTCCGGACGCACCGCGCAAAATTCTACAACATCATGAACTGGCGACGACTGAATGGTGATCGCATTGAAAAGCCCATCAAGCAGTACGTGGAAGAAACACTTCTACGTGAAACTGCAGCAGGGCACAAGATGAAGGTTTGTATCGGAACCGACTCCCAGAAGCGGGGTAAGGCGGTGGAATTCGCTACCGTAATCGTTTTCCTACGGGAAAAGAAGGGTGGCTTCATGTACATCTCCAACGACCGTTCCGAAAAGAAGATGAGCCTTCGTGAAAGGATGATTCTTGAAGTAGGACGCTCCGTGGAGGTAGCCTACTCACTATGTGACTTGCTAGACAAGTACAACGTGGAGCTGGAAGTACACGCGGACATCAATACCGACCCGCACTTCAAGTCCAACGTGGCATTAAAGGAAGCCATGGGTTACATCCTAGGTATGGGATTCGTGTTCAAGGCTAAGCCTGACGCGTTCGCATCCTCCAGCTGTGCTGACAAGATGTGCTAATCAAAAAAGGCTCCCTTTACAAATAGACAAAGGCTCTCCGAAATTTTTCGGGGAGCCTTTTTTAATGAAGAATTAAGAATGAAAAATTATTAATTCTTGGCTTTGATAGGCAAATCTGTTGCTGGATTTTCAACTAGGTGCTCCTCTAAAATATTGTTATTCAGACGCTAGATGTTAGACATTAGACAGTTGTTTACTAAAGTAACAGAACGGAGTCTAACGTCTAGTGTCTAACATCTAATATCTTGATTTTTAGTCAAATGCATCAAACTGAGACAGCAACACGATTGCCTATCAGAGCCAAATTCTTCATTGTCAATTCTTCATTCTTATGCTAGTTCCCTAAACAAGGCTATCA
>JAHDDF010000823.1 GCA_020629475.1 Saprospiraceae bacterium | reverse complement strand
AGTACGATATGGAATTCCTCCAAGAGTTCGATTTTATCCATGTCCCAATAATCACGGAGGGTTAGGTATGCATCCATGCTACCCTTGATTTGCTTGCGCTTTTTCTTGGGTACGGGGCATGAATAGCTGACCGAAATCTCCGCGAGTACGTATTCCTTCTTTTTCATGATTCCTTACTTTTTGGCGGATGCCGGAAAGGCGGTTCGATGTACAAGGCAAAGTAAAAGTGGTAGTAATACACGCCCTTGATGAGGAAGACCATCCTCCCTGATTCGGAGTGGCGCACTTCTGTTACCGTAACCACGTCGTCCTTGGCGATGCTGTCGATGTCCAAGAGACAAACCACGAGAAAATCGCAGTACACTTTAAATATCCCGAAGCTGCCGACGAACAGGCATCCGTTGATTTGATTGTCCATGTCCATTAAATGAAAACGGGACGCACCGCACTTGGCGGAACGTCCCGTAGGTGAATGATGTCTAGCCCGGATTATTGGACGGTGTCCTCAACGAGCTCGGTTTCCTCTTCCAGGATTTCGGCATCCTCGATGTCCGTTTCCTCCGGAGGGCTGACGGCTTTACGCCGACCTGCCGCAGGACTTGGCGCTGCCAGCATCTTGTTTCGGATTACCTCCACGCGAAGCTCTTGCTCGTCCAATTCGGAGATCATTTTGAGCATGGCGATTTTCTTGGCGTCCAATCCCGCCCTTACCGCCAAGGTAGCGGTATGCCCACGTTGTGCGAAGGAGTTCAGTTCCTGGTCGATGCTGAAACCGGAGTACATCTTGCCGGATTTGGATTTCCGCAAGTACTGTTCTACCTCTATCGGTTCATTCCACACCCCGATTTTTTGGTTGGTGAATAGGATGTCGTTGTCATCCCCGTACAAATTGGTACCCTCCTCGGGCTCCCCTTCCGTGACCCTGTAGCAGAAAGACCCGTAACGGTTTTTATGCTGCGACAAACGAATAATGGTCAATTTTGCCATTTCGACGATTTTTGAAAATGAGTTAATGAGGTAGGGGGTATTGCCCCCACCGAAATGAAGGGGTAGGTTTGGGGGAGGGTACTACCCAATTAGTGGAATACGGGATGG
>JAHDDF010000822.1:868-1095 GCA_020629475.1 Saprospiraceae bacterium | reverse complement strand
AAATAGCGGAAACGGTTGCACCTTCTCTTTTTTCAATAAAATCATCTAAATCCAAAAAGGAAAAATTGAGATTCTCCGCTAACAATTTTCCAACGGTGGATTTTCCGCTTCCCATAAACCCGGTTAGATAAATTCTATCTTTCATGTGCTCTAATATAGATAGGCAAACCGGGTTTAGGGAAAACGGAAAATCCTTTTTTAAAATCTATCCCTGACAAGGATGACTT
>JAHDDF010000822.1:0-858 GCA_020629475.1 Saprospiraceae bacterium | reverse complement strand
AATCAAATTGAAACTTATCCCTATCGCTAACCGCGATTCTTTGGAGCAACTTTCCGGAAGCATCGAATAGGTAAAGGTCTTTTAGTTCTCCTGTAATTTCTATCCAAAGTAAACCGGCCGTAGGATTGGGGTAATATTTCCAATCAAAGCCGTCCTCGGTAATTCTGGCGTTTGTCGAATCCGGTATATCAGTATCAATGGAATCCGGCAAAACGGGATTATCATAAACATAAGTGGTGTCTAGCCCTTCCCTGAATTCGGCGATATCCAATTGTTCATTGCAATCCGCCGTTTTTGAAAACTCCAAGATGGTTTTAACCAACACGTCGTTCAACATTTCCACATTATGCTCATCGGTAACCGGTTTTAAGTGGCTTCCGCCGATACCGCTATCATCCGTAAGGTATATATAAGTTCCGTTTGTAGCCAAAGCGAAGGATCGCATCAAATATTCATTGGAGCGATCCGTACCGGAACACGCCACGGGAATGATTCTTATTCCCAGCCTAGCGGCCGCCCTTATTTGTCCTTGCAGCTTTTTCTTAATCAATTCCGTTTCGTGCGGCGGAGCATCCAAAACCAAAAATAATAAACGGGCAGCCGAATTTTTGTTCCAATCCAATTGCAAGGCTACCTCAAGGGCTTCCTCAATGGCTTCGGGGCCGTCACCGCCCCCGGCTGCTCCTTGTTTCTTAATAAAATCAACGGTTTTCGAAATATCCGCATCGAAGTCGGATTTCTTTGTTACGTATTCATCTCCGTGATCCCGGTAAAAAACGGAACCCAAACGAAGTGCTTTGGATTCCAATCCTTCTTTCGAACGGTGCTTTTTGGCAAGCGGAGTCATTTCAATTGGAT
>JAHDDF010000821.1 GCA_020629475.1 Saprospiraceae bacterium | reverse complement strand
AAAGAAATCTAAACCTAGGAACAGGTGAAACCCTTTCATTGGATGTTTCCAACCTGTCCCAAGGCACATACGTCATCAGCCTTAACGGCAATGCCGGCCTTGTTTCCTTGAGATTCTTTAGGGGGTAGGGTTGGGTGGAACCCAGTCAGGGGGACAGTTTTGGAGCTAAAGGATTGATTGAAAATATCAATCCTTTAGCTCCCCTGTACATAACACTGTCCCCCTGACTAAACCCAAACCAACCCTACCGCTTCACCACCTTCCCGCTCTCAAACCCGAAATCGGAAATCACGCGGTACGTATAAACCCCTTGCGCTAAGGATTCGATATCCACTCTTGCATTCAGGATTTCCCCGTCTTGAACCAATACCTCCGAAGCCAATAATTTCCCGGAAAGGTCGAATAATTCAAGGCGATATTCACTTGCCTTTGGATTCATCACCTCCACCATAAAGAAATCGGAAGCAGGATTGGGCTTAATGGTATAGATTTCAGCATCCCTTCCGCTACGATTATCAATAGCGATGATTTTATGGTAATGTAAAGTGCCGTCAAGATCTTCTTGTTTCAAACGGTAGTAATTGATGGCACCATCGGTGAAACTAAAATCATTGAAATCATAAGTCGCACCAAGGGAATTGCCTGCATTGGAAGGAATAAAAGCAATGTCCTCGAAACGTTGATTATTGCTTGAAGGCAGGGAACGTTGTAAATGGAAACCCTTGTTGTCTTTTTCAGAAGCGGTTTCCCAGAACAGCGCATTGTAATCACCTTTATCGGCCCCTTCAAAGGAAAGTAATTCTATAGGCAATAGACAATCGCCTCCCGTACCTCCTACAATCGACATTGTAATATCAAAATTGCAATGCTGACCCGTGAAACCGTCTATCATGATATAATAATCCATACCCGGGGAAATGTAATCCTTCACGTTTACCTGATCGCCGTTAAGGAGTTTATCCGCACAGTAAACGGGAGCGCCCCAGCCCGCACCGGACTGACAAGAGGATTGCTCATACAATACGAACTGAATCCCGGAACCGGAGGCATCCTCATTTTGGCAAGAAATATTATCAAGGGCAAGATTTACCTCGG
>JAHDDF010000241.1 GCA_020629475.1 Saprospiraceae bacterium | reverse complement strand
TGGTCCCAAGAGGATTAATCATTAAATCCAAGTTCATTAAAAAAGGCGTATTGAGATAACTCAATACGCCTTTTTTAATGAACTTTAGATACATTTTTTCGAACGAATTCCATCTCAAAAACAGCACCCTGCTTATTGTATTTTTTGCTTTTCGCGTTTAATTGCCGAACCATACTATTAATTAAAATCTCACCTATTCCATTTGGATTTGAAACTTTCTCCGCAGGGTAGCCGGGACCATTATCCTTAAAGCTAAAATAATAACCCCCTTCTACGGTTACGCTTAATTCCAAATGCAAATCCCTTCCCTTGGAAAAGGCGTATTTCAAAGAGTTACTGATGAGTTCGGAGCAAATAATACCGATAGGCATAATGGTCTCTAAGTTCAAGGATATTTCATCAATATTTAAAGAAAAAGTAAATGGTCGGTCCTCATCCTGTATTCCTGAATAGTAATTAAATAATTCCCTAAAATATTCCTTCGTGTTTATCTTATCAAACTCCTTACCGCTATATAATTTTTCATGAATTAAAGCAATACCGTGAATTTTATTGGAAATATCATCCAAGTGGGACTTTAGATTTTCATCGGAGGATTTCATCCCTTTCAGGGCAAGGAGACTAATAATTACTTGTAAATTATTTTTTACCCGATGATGAATTTCCGACATCAAAATATTTTGGTAAGCCAGGGACTTATTTAGTTTTTCATTTTGGGAAGCTATTAACTCGTTTTGCTTGGTGATTCTTCTTCTCTTACTTTCATTATTGATAAACAAACCGATCAGTATTAAGGATAATACGCCAAGTACGGCAATGATTCTTTTAAACGACTTGGTTTGTTCTTTTTCCAACTTCAATTTTGCTTTCTCCAATTCAACCGCGTACTCCGTTTCCTTTTGGTTAATCTTTTCTTGGTTGATTTCAAAAGTCGCTTGTTGAATCCACTGACGGCTCTCCCTCATACTATAATATGCGGAATCCATGAATCCTAATTTTTCATAAATTTCGGATTTCATTTCGTAATAACGGGAGAGTTTAGAATAATGTCGTTTTACGTCTTGTGGCATTAAATCAAAATACCTTCCCATCCGGCGCACTTGCCACATCGCCTCCTCATAATCCCCGATGGCCATTAGGTTTTGGACAATATTCAATTTCATAGAAATTGCGCCGTAATAATCATTCCTTTCTTCGCAAATAAGCGTTGCTTCCTCAAAATATTTAATGGATTCCCTTGGGTCTTCGGTTAAAATGCCCATTAATAAATATCCATCCAAATAAGACCTTTGAACGTCGTAATCCTTACCGTATTGAATAGCTTGTAAAGCAAAAAACTGCGCACTATCCCTATTTTCGTAAATCCTATGGTAAGAGGAATTCCTAACGGCATAACGGGAGTAGACACTATTCAAATTAAATGCCTCAATTATTCCGATGGCTAGGTTTAAATATCTTTTACAATCCTTCCCCCTACCGATGGTTTCATGAACCCTCGCGATAGAAATATAAATTTCGGCAAGTAACTCCCACTCTTTTTTTTGCTTGACCTCTACGGATAAATCGTAGTACAATTGTAAAGCGTCCTCGCTCCTATCCGCCATTAACTCCAATGCCTCCCCTCTTTCATATCTAATCCACAAGGAATGGGTACAATCCTCGAGCTTATTCTTTTTTATTATTTGTAATAAAGAATCAGATAACGCAAAAGCTTTTGATGGCTTACTTGCGTCCACGAGTTGGGACAAGGCAACATAACCCTCCTGAATTCCGTAACCCGGGCAATCTTTTCCGTATCCTTTAAAAATAAAGAAAAAAAGAATGATATATAACGATATGAATTTTCTTCTTTTCAAGTATTCAAAGACGCTATGTTTTTTAAAACGGTATCAATAAATTGTTTTGTAGTTTATATTTTAACAAAAGTCCTTTCTTCCCTAAGTATTTTTTCAAAAAACCGGGCTGCTAAAGCAGCCCGGAATCCACTTATAAGAGCTAAAACTGTGGGTGGGTGATTGATCTTGAATCATCAATCCCAAAAAACTTGTTTTCTTGGTCATAATCCCCGGAACCGAATCAAATCAGGTAATAATGAAACGCTTTCGCTGATAATATTCGAATGGCGCGGAAAATTTAGGACTCCAAACACTTTGACAATAAAGGAAACCTATAAAACCTTAACCACAAGAAAACATCATTTTTCATTTGGTGCTTCGGGACATGGATTCAATTTCATTTCAGAAAACCTTTTGTTTTCCTCTTTGATGGCAATTTCAATATAAATGCCCCTCAAACGGAAATTTCAAGACTAAAATGTTCTGAATGGTAGGAAATATGTTCTGAATGGTAACAATTTTCAAGCATTTCCCGCAAAACCAATATTCCCTGAACCCAAAAGGCGTTTATCCGAGGACTCGGATAAACGCCTTTTGATCATTTTACGAACCCGATTATATTACCCGGATTTCATGAGGGACGAAAACTGTTCCTTCTTGGATCTACTTATAGGAATCTCTACCCCACCCAGATTTACGGTCTTGTTGTTCCAATTGGAGACAAAAAGCGTATTAATGACAAAACTCCTATGGCACTGAAAAAAAGATGAATGGTTCAGCTTCTCTAAAAATTGGGAAATGGGAAGCCTAACGGAGAGTTTCCTATCCTTGGTTAAATGGACAATGGAATAGACGTGTTCCGATTTTACGTAAACGATTTCATCCATCTGGATTTGGTGGTTGTTATATCCATCGGAAACCGAGAAAATCTCCTGGCGAGGACTATTGTTCTCCTTGAATAACTTGACCGCGGTTTCCACTGATGTCCATAATGCCTCTTTCTTAATGGGCTTGGTTAAGTAAGCCATTGGAGTGGTATCCAAAGCCTGATCAAAAACAGGACGGCTGTGTTGAGAAGTAAGGAAAATGTAGGGTACCCGATTTGCGTGACCATGAATGTACCGCGCAAAATCAATACCCGATTTTTCACCGTAAAGGTGAATATCCAAGATTACCAAGTCAGGGTTATGTTCTTCAAACGCTTGCACGCCCTCTTCATATGAGATACAGATGTCAACTACCTCGTGCCCGGACTCGCCTAGGTACATCTTTACCATTTCCGCGATAAGGACTTCATCCTCAAGAACCAATATTTTTAAGCTCATCACCAAAATTATTTCAAACCTGAATGATTTGAATATTTGGATGGGTAAAACAAAACGTCAAAATCAAAGTAGCTCTTCCTAAGGAACCTAGCATTAATAACTACCGAAAGGCTAAAATATTTTTGACTTGAACGAGGAAGAAAACACGAATGACGCAGCGCATCAACGGCCCGAAAGTTTTCGGGATTCTTAAAAGGTGCAAGTCGAAAAGAAGCCGTCCAAATCGGACACTTATTGATCCCAAGTTCTTTTATATAGGATGAAAAAAATGGATGTTTTCCATAAATGTTGCACCTAATTTATGAAATAATTCAGAAATTTTAGCAGACGCTAACATCTTAACAGACTCACATCTCCTTAATTCACAATGCGTTTTACGCTAGAATTACATTTTCTTCTTGTATCCGATATTCCAACGGAGCCAAAGGGATTTTTTTCTATACAGAGGGAATTTCAGACTTCACCCCTTTTTCCGGGAATTAATTCTCCGGGTAAATTGTTTTTTAAAGTGTGACCATCTATATTTATATACTAGTACAGCACCTTTTCAAGTAAGAGAAAACAAGGCTTTTTGCCAATTGACGGAAAAACGGAACATAGCGCCGAAAATACCGTTAACACTACAAAAGCAAACTCATGTCAAAAGGCTTTGACCCTAATTTTGCCAAGTATAAATTCCGTGACCTTAAAGTTTATTCCTCCACGGAATGGCTAGCGGACAACAAAAAGAAGTACCGGCAGGTCTTTGACCGGTTTAGTTCTACCTATATCTACGCTGAACTCTCCTTCTACAATAAGATGTTTGACGAGGAGGATTGGGAGATTAACGTGGAGCTAAAATGCTACTCGGTAAAGCGAGGGAGAAAAGAAATTTGCAGTCTTCCCTTCCAGCGAAAAATTTCCAAGTACGATAATGTCGTCTATATCCGTGAAGGATGGGGCAACCAAAAGAAAGGAGCCTTCTGGAAAAAGGGAACCTACTATTGGGAAGCTTGGATTGAAGGACAAAAAGTTGCTACCAAGTACTTCTATATCGAGGATACGGGCAAGGAAATGGATCGGAATAACAATCCATACCTTGAAATTAAGTCCTTGAAACTATACGAGGGCTCCTATGATGACCGCCCGGAGTTCGAAAGAACCTATTACCGCGTTTTCAATAATGAGGAGACAAGGTATATCTATGTGGAAATCACCCTCCAAAACCTTTTCAACACCAAACCTTGGCAATGCGAACTCTTTACGAAGTTCTACAATGACGCCAAGGAATTGAAAGGGCAAGTCATACGGCTTCAACGCATTGAAAAGAAGGATGACATCATAAAAATTACGGCCGGTTGGGGTTCCAACGTTAAGGGTTCTTGGAGAAAAGACCGCTACACCGCGGAAATCATCTTCATGGATAAGCTCCTAGCCGTGGTTCCCTTTGAAGTCGGTGATGATTTCGCGGAAGGTACACCGGGCATTTGGTTCCCTGACAAGCAGTCTACCTTCCTTCAGCAAGACGACGACAACGAGACCTTTGAGCAGGTCATGGGACGCTTGGATGGCTTAATCGGCCTTACGGCGATCAAGGAGAAAGTCCGTGACCATGCCTCATATATCCAATTCCTTCAACTTAGAAAGAACAAGGGTTTTAGGGAGAAGGACGAGATTAACGTCCATTCGGTTTTCATCGGTAATCCGGGAACGGGAAAAACGACGGTTGCCCAAATGATGGGTAAACTATACAAGAAAATGGGTCTCCTTTCCAAGGGACACGTTCACGAGGTGGATCGTGTGGATTTGGTGGGTGAATATATCGGTCAAACCGCACCTAAGGTGAAGGAGGCTATCGAAAAAGCCCGAGGCGGGGTCCTCTTCATTGATGAAGCCTATGCCCTAGCCCGTTCTAATGACGACAGCAAGGATTTCGGTCGTGAGGTAATTGAGATATTGGTCAAAGAAATGTCGAACGGCCCCGGTGATATGGCGGTTATCGTAGCCGGTTATCCCAAGGAGATGAAACACTTCTTGGATTCCAATCCGGGCTTAAAATCACGTTTCAAGATATTCTTCGAATTCTCCGATTATCTCCCTCAGGAATTGAGTCAAATCGGGGAATACGCGGCGGTTGAAAAGGGTGTAAAACTTACGCCGTACGCCAAAATGCGTATTGATGAAATGATCGTGGAGGCATTCCGTAACCGTGATAGGACTTTCGGTAATGCAAGGTTCGTGTATGACTTGGTGGAAAAAGCCAAAATCGTATTGGGTCTTCGGGTAATGGCGCAAGACAAGCCGGAATCCTTGGATGAGAACGCCTTGATGACCATCCGTAAGGAGGACGTTGAGAAAATTAATCTTGAGAAGAAGAAGGCACTTCCGGAAATTCCTATCGACAAGGATCTTTTGGAAAGCGCCCTTGTGGAATTGGACGGACTTATCGGAATGAAATCCGTGAAGAGCCAAATCCGGGAAATGGTGCAATTGGTGCAGTATTTCCAAGAAACCGGGAAGAACGTACTCAACAACTTCTTCTTGCATACCGTATTCGTAGGAAATCCGGGAACGGGTAAAACAACCGTTGCAAGAATCCTGACCAAGATTTACAAGGCATTGGGTATCCTTGAAAGAGGACACATGATTGAAACCGACCGCCAAGGGCTAGTAGCGGGTTTCGTGGGTCAAACCGCCATCAAAACCGCGGAGAAGATCGACGAATCCATGGGGGGCGTTCTCTTTATCGATGAAGCTTACGCCTTGACTTCCGGGAATACCGGCGGTCATGCACATGGTGATTTCGGAAACGAAGCCATTCAAACCCTCTTGAAGAGAATGGAGGATAAGCGTGGTGAGTTCTTTGTATTCGTTGCGGGTTATCCGGACAATATGGAGAATTTCCTCAAGGCGAACCCCGGGCTTCAGTCGCGTTTTGATAAGGTATTGAAGTTTGACGATTACGAACCCGCCGATTTATTCGAGATTGCGCAACTCATGGTAAAACAGGAGGGCTTAAATATCGATGAAAAAGCGGCTGAGCACTTAAGGAAGTACTTGGATTACATTTACGAGTACCGTGATAAGTACTTCGGGAACGCGCGAACGGTAAGGAGTATCGTTACCGCTGCGGTCATGAACCACAATCTCCGTTTGTCCACCCTTGCAAAAGATGATAGGACAGGAATTGCGGTCGGGACATTGACCTATGAAGATGTAGCGAACTTTAAAACGGACAGCGACGACTTCCAATTCTCCGAAAAGAAAACCATTGGTTTCCGGGGAAAAGGAGGCGGAAACGCTAAACCGGGATAAAAATTGGAAACGAGGAACGGCTGATGCTTTTCCTCGTTTTTTAATTTCGTACACACGAAAAACTTCCTTTGCTTTCTTAATAGAAATTTTTATCGATAATCTTTCTTGAAAAATCTAAAATTGTAGAACTTTTTAAAAATTATTCTTAACTATTAAATACATTATTCCCCATCTCAAAAAACAAACTTATGGAAAGGATTCCGCTTATAATTATTACCAGTATTCTGATTTTTGCCTTACTTGACCATTTTTTTGATTGGG
>JAHDDF010000820.1 GCA_020629475.1 Saprospiraceae bacterium | reverse complement strand
CCGGAAGGGGCGGTAATGATGGTCGGAGCTGTTATGAATAACGAATAAACGGCTCACCACAATAAAGTAATTACGGAAGCTGTCCATGAAGCCGGCGGTAAAATTTGCATGCAAATCCTCCATGCCGGACGCTATGCCTATAACCCTGAATTGGTTGGGCCTTCGGCGGTAAAATCCCCTATTACTCCCTTTCCGCCCAAAGCATTGTCCGCCGAGGACGTGGAGCGCACCATCGAGGATTTTGCTACCTGTGCCTACTATGCCCAAGTGGCAGGATACGACGGAGTTGAAATCATGTGTTCAGAAGGGTACCTGATCAACCAGTTCATCGAGAAAAGAACAAATAAACGTGAGGACGAATGGGGCGGTTCCTATGAGAACCGAATAAAGTTTCCTATTCAAATCGTAAAAAAAGTAAGAGAGCGGGTAGGAGAGAACTTTATCATCATCTTCCGCTTGAGTATGCTTGATTTGGTGGAGGACGGAAGCACTTGGGAGGAAGTGGAACAGTTGGCTCTTGAAATAGAAAAGGCCGGTGTTACCATTATCAATACCGGAATCGGTTGGCACGAAGCCCGGGTACCTACCATTGCTACCAATGTTCCTAGGGGTGGTTTCGCGTGGGTAACCAAACGTTTGATGGGTAAAGTTAATATTCCGCTCATCACCACCAACCGTATAAACATGCCGGACGTAGCGGAGGAAATCCTTTCTTCCGGTTGTGCGGATATGGTATCGATGGCACGTCCTTTCTTGGCGGACCCTGACATCGTAAAAAAATCACGCGAAAACCGCGTGCAGGAAATCAACACTTGTATCGGTTGCAATCAGGCATGTTTGGATCACACCTTCCAAATGAAGATTTGTTCCTGCTTGGTAAACCCGTTGGCTTGCCATGAAACGGAAGTTCTTATAAAACCAACTTCCGCAAAGAAAAAAATAGCTGTTGTAGGAGCCGGACCGGGTGGTTTAGCCATTTCTACTACAGCAGCGGAACGTGGTCATGAGGTACACCTTTTTGAAGCGGCAAGTGAAATCGGCGGCCAATTCAACATGGCCAAACAGATTCCGGGCAAGGAGGAGTTTCACGAAACCATAC
>JAHDDF010000240.1 GCA_020629475.1 Saprospiraceae bacterium | reverse complement strand
TAAAGTTATGTTTTGCAATGTCTCAAAAGCGATACCTGCAGCGAATTTGTCTCTTTCAAAAAAGGCACCTACGGAAAAACCAAGACCGGTTCCTAGATCGTCCTCGTTGGTGAAATTGGCACCGGCTAAGGCATTGATGTAAAATCGGTTTGGTTTATCAGGGTAGATCGGGTAGAATCGAGCTCCTGCGAGGGTGTGGAATGCGTTAGCATGGTCTTCTTCACCATTAAGGAATCCTGAAGTTACTTTTGTGTAGGTGTAAGATACCTGTCCTTCAAAACTAAATCTAGGGCTTAGGGCGTAAGACGGGTTATATCCTACTTGTAGAGTATATCCATTGTCTAGTATAGGTGTACCTACTCCGCCGTAGGCAAAGGAATTGAATTTTTTGTCTTGAGCGGTGACGGAAACGGCAACTGCTAGGAACAAGAACAGCAATAGATATTTACGCTTCATGATTTATCGGTTTTCTCGGGCTTAAAAACGACTCTTCAAAAGGGATTATTACTTTTTGGAAAATCGTGAAATAAAAAAGCGGCTGCCCTCCAAGAAGGACAACCGCCAAGTATTTTATTCAGCAAAAGAGACTTACGCTCCTGCCTTAAACTTCTTTAATGCTTCGTTCAACTTAGGAACTACATCAAACAAATCCGCGCATACGCCGTAATCAGCAGCCTTGAAGAATGGTGCTTCAGGGTCTTTGTTGATTACTACGATTACCTTGGAACTATTCACACCCGCCAAGTGCTGGATAGCACCGGAAATACCGATGGCGAAGTATAAGTTCGGACGGATTGCCACACCCGTTTGACCTACGTGCTCGTGGTGAGGGCGCCAGTGGATATCGGCTACCGGACGGGAACAAGCCGTCGCTGCTCCTAGGATGTCCGCCATTTCCTCGATAATGTTCCAATTCTCGGGGCCTTTCATTCCACGACCGGCGGAAACCACCAATTCCGCTTCCGGTAACGGAACGGAACCTGTTACCTTATCTACGGATTTCACGGAAATTCTTGCCGCAGGAAGGGAAACGCTTAGCTCGTTTACAGGAGCATCCGCACCGGTAGCTTCAGGTTGGAAGCTGTTACCCATAACGGAAATTACCTTATTGGCGGAACTGATTTCAATCTCAGCAATGGCTTTTCCGGAGAATACGTTTTTCTTCACGCGGAAAGCACCATCGTTGGTTGGCAATTGGTTGACACCGGGTGCGGAACCCGCATCCATTTTCGCCGCCAAACGGCCTACTAAATCTTTTCCTTTAGCGGAGTGCATCAAAACCACTACGCTAGCACCTGCCGCCTCAGCAGCTTGCGCAATAGCGGAAGTGTAAACGGAGCCGTCGAAGCCATCCAAGGAGGCATCAGAAACGGTTAATACCTCAGCGGCACCGTATTTTCCTAGTTCAGCGGCGTTGCTTGCGCTACCCAATACCAGTGCCTTGCAATCCACGCCAAGGACATCAGCGGTTTTTTTGCCGTAGGTTACGGCTTCGAAAGCGGCTTTTTTCAATTCCCCGCCTTGTTGTTCTGCGAATACCAATACAGACATGACATTCAATTTTTTATTCGAAATCCCCGAAGGGAGTTTTTGTTAATTAATGAGAAGGTGAAAGAAGAGTCATCTTCTATCTTAAATCACCTTAGCCTCTTCGTGAAGCAAGCGTACCAATTCCTCCATGTTTTCAGGATCGATCATCTTGCATTCCGCTTTTGCGGGCGGCATTTCGTATCCAACAATAGTGGAAGCGTTAGCGGCGTCAACGGCAGGGACTACCTTAATTGGTTTACGACGGGCTTGCATGATACCACGCATATTCGGGATGCGTTGCTCAGCCATTCCTTTAGCTGCGGAAACCACGAAAGGCGTAGCTACCTCAACCACTTCTTTTCCGCCTTCAATATCACGTGCGATAGTGGCGTTGGTTCCATCCATTTCCAAGGAGGAAGCGTAGGAAATGAAAGGAAGATCACATAACTCAGCTACCATACCCCCGATTTCGGAACCGTTGTAATCAATGGTTTCCTTACCGCAGAATACGATATCGTAACCGCCGTCCTTTGCTACGGCAGCTATTTGTTTCGCTACGTTTAAGCTGGAACCGGAAGGCATGTCCACGCGAATGGCATCATCGGCACCAATGGCAAGTCCTTTGCGGATAACGGCATCATTATCAGCACCGCCTACATTTACTAGGGTAACGGTACCTCCGTGCTTTTCTTTCAATTCAACGGCACGTACTAACGCGTACCATTCATCGTAGGGGTTCATGATAAAGGTTACCCCTTGGGCATTGAACTCCGTATTTTCCGCATTGAAGGAAATCTTCGCGGTGGTATCGGGAGTTTTGCTTACGCAAACCAATAATTTCATAAGGATTTATTTTCCTGTTGTATACTTTAATTGATTAAGGAAACACAAGGTCGGAAATTGGGTTTTTCTGATCCTCGTTTTTTCCTTGAAATTTTCGGATTTCCCGAAAATCGTCGCAAATATAAGGGGAATGCAGTTGAAAAGCGAATTTTCGCTAAATCCTTCGTTCTTACGCTTTGGAACTTTGAATTTTACTTCCTTTCCCAAAAAAATGCGCACATTTGCCCAAAACCAAAAGCCATGTCAGCGAGGTTGGAAATGTTGTTGGGTATGTTGAAGGAATCACCTAAGGATTCTTTCTTGTTATTTGCCATTGCCAAGGAGTATGAAGGCATAGGTAAAGCAGAGGATGGATTAAAAGTTTTCCTTGAACTCAAAGAAAGCGATCCGGATTATGTGGGCTTGTATTACCACCTCGGAAAAATGTACGAGGCTACGGATAAGATCGAGGATGCTTTTTTTACTTATAAAGCGGGAATGGAGGTAGCCAAGAAGCAAGGGGATGATCACGCTTTTAGTGAACTAGCCGCCGCTAAATTGTATTTAGGGGACGATGATGATTTTGAGTGAGGTCGTTGAAAAACCACAATTTTGAAGTCTAATATCTAGTGTCTCGCGTCTAACATCTAAAGTGAAAATGACCAAAAAGGAAAAAGTAGAGGATATTACGAACATCTTGGAACGGTTGTATCCTGAGACGCCGGTTCCCTTGGATAATACTTCCTCATATACTTTGTTGGTAGCGGTTCTGCTTTCCGCCCAATGTACGGATGAACGAGTAAATAAGGTGACGCCTTTCCTTTTCGAGAAGGCGGATAATCCGTTTGATATGGTCAAGTTGGATGTGGATGAGATTCGGGAAATAATAAGACCCTGTGGTTTATCCCCTAGGAAATCCAAGGCAATCCATCGTTTATCCGAGATTTTGATTGAGAAATATGATGGTGAAGTTCCGGAATCCTTTGAGGCATTGGAGGAGTTGCCGGGGGTGGGACATAAAACGGCATCCGTCGTCATGTCCCAAGCATTCGGTGTACCCGCTTTTCCGGTGGATACACATATCCATAGGTTAGCGTATCGTTGGAATTTAAGCACGGGGAAAAACGTAGTACAAACGGAGAAGGATTTAAAAAGGCTTTTCCCTAGGGAGTTATGGAATAAACTCCATTTACAGATTATCTTTTTTGGTCGGGAATATTGTCCGGCAAGGGGGCATGATCCTAGTAGCTGCCCGATTTGTTCCAAGTACGGTAGAAAATCACTGTTCAAGTAGGTCGCTATCCTTGGCGAAGATGTTTTTGTTTTTCAATCGTTCCTCATGGCGGTTGATATAATCGCCAAGTAATTCGGTTTGTTGCTCTTGATTTAATGAAGGGTTCTCCTTGTATTTTCCTGCATTCTCCCGTTGGCGGTAAGCCTCATAAAGTGTTACGGCACAAGCCACGGATATGTTTAAGCTTTTTACGAATCCTACTTGGGGGATGATGAAGTTCCCGTCGCAATGGGCTAAGGTCTCTTTAGAAACACCCGAGTGCTCATTCCCGAAAAGGAGGGCAACGGAACCGTCCAATTTTAAATCATACAAGGATTCCGCCTTGGCATCTAAGTGAGTGGCAAATACTTTATCGTATTTGGAACGGACATGTTTGAAGCATTCTTCCACGTCATTATAAAGGTGAACCGTAATCCATTTGCGCGCACCGGAAGAAGTTCTTTTGCCGATGGTAATATTACTCGCCTTGAAATTAGGATCGGTTTGTAAAATGAAAATCTCGAAGATTCCTACTGAATCGCAGGTTCGCATTACGGCACCTACGTTATGTTGATCATGGACGTTTTCCAGAATGACGGTCAAGTCGCCTTGTCTACGGCTTACTACCTCCTTGAATCTTTGTAATCTCTTTTCCTCCATGTCAGCAAAGGTAGGGAATCGAGAGGTTTAGGTTAAGAGGTTAAATTTATTTTCCTAATTCTTCTATTTCTTGGACACTGAGACCGGTTGACTCAGCAACAAAATTAATGTCAAGACCCTTTTCCAATAACTTTTTTGCAATGTTTCTTTTTTCTTCCATCATGCCCTGTTCAATGCCTTCTTTTTCAGCTTCTAATCTAATTTGCTTTTTCTCTTCCGCGATTCTTCTCTTTTTCTCATCTTCCATGGCTAGAATTGAACCATTTTTGGCAAGCATCATGTGAAAGAACATCTGCTGTTCGGGGGACATTTTCCTAGTGTCGAATTTTTCAAGGGCTTGCCTGATCCAATCTTCTGAAAGAACCTCGGGTAGTTCTTTCATTTTTTCCAATATTTCTTGATGTTTCATCATATACAAAAGCTTATCGAGATTAGTGGATAGCTCGCTTTCCGTCTTATTAAATTTATCGATTTCAAGGAAGATATGCGTGATTTGGTCATCCAAATTTTCCCCGTATTGGTTTTTTAACGTTCCGTGATGGTAATAATGTTCCGATTCAGGAAAAATCCGATGGGCTAAAAAACTGATACAATAAATGGGCGTTAACCCCTCGAATTTGAAATCTCCTCGTTTTACAAGCGTATTGAACCGAAGAAACGCGTAAAATTTGGAGCGCTGAACGTAGTCTTTGTAAGGGCCCAATTGCATTTCGACAATGAAAGATCTTCCGTGTTCATCCTCGCAGAGAAGATCAAAAAGACTGCTTCTTGAATCACGGGTTAAACCGATGAGTTCGTTGGATAAGAATTTTATGTTTCTTATTTCCTCTTTACTTTTTAAAATCGCCTGTAGCGATTTTCTCAAGAATAGGGTATTGGATTTATCCGCGAAGGTGATTTTAAAACCGTAATCGGATAAGATGGAAATGAATTTTGGGTTGTTATTCAATGGAAAATTAGGGTTTGAAAGTGTGAGTATTCAAACCTGTAGATGAAAAATCCTAGAAATGTGAGTCCTTCCGGGTGGATTATTTCCCTAATATTCCCAATTGCTTTCTGATTGACTTTTTAATTCCTGAGGATAATGATTCAATATATTCCTCTTCCGCAAGCATTTTTATTTCATGCTTCAAGTCAGGGTATTTTTTACCCATTTGTAAAATGAATAGAAAAGCGTAGTACCTGACGGAAGGAATCTTGCCTAAATCCGTCCAGATACTCACGCAAGTATCAAACAAGATACCTTCCGATTCTTCAGGGATTTCCATTTTCAAGAGAACTTTAAGTAGCTCCCTTTGATGCCCGTCCTTGGATTCAGGGATAAGCTTGACAAATTTTTGAATATCTTTTTGAAGCCTTTGGTCTTTGGGTTCCATAAAGTGCCCAATCATCCAAGTAGCGCGAACGGACGCCCTTGAAGATTTAGACAAGGCAAAAGGGATTAATTGCTTGAAGGCGCCGGAATGGGTTGAAATATAATTTACCATATCCTCCTTCAAGCCCTTTGTCAAGACTTGTTCCAATGATTCCACGAAAATGCGGCATTTAACTTATGAACCGGAATGCAAGCAGATTTCATTCCCCTCGGAGTCCTCGAACATTGCCCAGTAACCTAGTTCAGGGGTGATTTGTGTTTTGGGGACAAGCACTTTTCCGCCCGCGCCCTCAACGCGATTTAAGGCTACGTTTAAATCCTTGCCTCCGTTTAAGTAAATTTTTACACCGTTCTTGGTGGCTTGGAAGTTTTTTTCCTTGTAAATGGCGCCTCCGATTCCCTCGCCTTGAACATGCGGTAGAATGCCCAGTTTTTCGTCTTGGACGGGCATTACAGGCATTTCGAAATCAAGAATGGCTTCATAAAAAGCTTTAGCGCGGTCAAAGTCCTCTACGGGGATTTCGAACCATAAAAGGGCGTTGGTCATTTCCATGATAAGATGCTAATGTTTGTTTACGGAATAAATTCGAACAGCTTCTAAGATATGGCTTTTCCGGTTAGTATGAAGCGGCTTCTTCATTCAAGATTATATCTTTGCGCGCTATGACGCAGGACGAGAAATTTATGCGCCGCTGTTTTGATATTGCCAAACGAGGAATGGGTAAGGTAAGCCCGAATCCCTTGGTGGGCTCGGTAATCGTTCATGAAGGAAGGATTATTGGAGAAGGCTGGCATCAAGCTTACGGCGGTAATCATGCTGAGGTTAATGCCCTTTTGTCCGTAAGGGACAAGGACAAGCATTTAATTCCTGATTCCACTATTTACGTTAATTTGGAACCTTGTGCCCATCATGGAAAAACGCCTCCCTGTTGCGATATGATTTTGCGGGAGGGTTTTAAGCGTGTTGTGATTTCCGTTGTTGATTCTAATCCTTTAGTCGGTGGTAAAAGCATCAAGCGATTAAAAGAGGCGGGAGTCGAAGTGCTTTCAGGTGTTTTGG
>JAHDDF010000819.1 GCA_020629475.1 Saprospiraceae bacterium | reverse complement strand
CGCGACATTGCCATAGGCATCTACGGCAATCAATCCGCCAGCTCCTTCAATGGCTTTCAATTATTTATTGATGATTTCATCAGCCGCTTTTTCGAGCGATATTTTCCCGAATTTCATCCTTGCCGACAAATCATGAGCGACTGCATATCGGATGAAAAACTCTCCATGCCCCGTACAGGAAACCGCACAGGTGTTATTATCCGCATAAGTCCCCGCTCCGATAATGGGCGAATCTCCGATCCGGCCATATTTCTTGTTGGTCATTCCTCCGGTAGAAGTTCCGGCTGCCAAATTACCTTTCTTGTCCAAGGCGACACAACCCACTGTTCCGTGTTTCCTATCCGGAAAATCACGATCTAGCTGAAGGCTTCCTTGTTTTTCCCGCTTTAGAATTTCTTGTAACCGGTTATAGTTGTCCTGGGTAAAAAAGTATTTGTTCTCCACCAAATCCAAACCCTGTTCTTCCGCAAAAGTTTCCGCCCCCTTACCGGTCAACATTACATGTTTGGATTTTTCCATCACGGCCCGAGCTGCCTTAATGGGATTTTTGACAGTGGTCACGCCACCGACCGCTCCGGCATTCATGGTTTCGCCATCCATAAACGAAGCGTCTAATTCGTTCTTTCCACCATTGGTGAACACAGCTCCTTTGCCTGCATTAAACAAGGGTACGTCTTCCAAAAAAGCGATGACGGTTTCTACCGCATCCATACTCGAACCGCCTTCTTTCAAGATATTTTCTCCCAAATCCAAAGCATCGGACAAAGCTTTTTTATATTCTTTAATCCCTTCTTCGCCTAGCCAATCGGGTTGGGCATATCCGGCTCCTCCGTGTATGACCAATGTGTATTCAGGTTTTTCGGGTTGTCCCATCCCTTCTGCTCCTTGGTCGGTTTTTGTGGTTTCGCCTTCCGGCGAATGGCAACCTAAAATTAAGGCTAGAAGGAAAAAAGGTAAGATGAATCGATATTTCATAATAGTGGTTTATAGATTAGATAAGTACCTGGACAAAAGTAATCGAATAATGATTTTCATGGGTATTTTTGTTTTAGCCGAGGGAAGCCCGGAAACTGGTAGCCGTAGCTACCAAGTTGAGGACT
>JAHDDF010000239.1 GCA_020629475.1 Saprospiraceae bacterium | reverse complement strand
ACCTCCTAGGTTTCTAAAACCTAGGAGGTCTTTCTCCTTTTTTATTATTCATTTACTATGCAAGTCAACCACATCCGCTTGGCATGTGCTTTTGTCAGGATAGTATCAATGGTTTGAATCCTTTCGCAGAATAAGGCAGGATCATTGGGCTGTAAATACTCACAAACTTCAAGACGATCGAAGCCGGTGGATTTTCCCCATTTTGATAATGGCAATTTAATAATGACTCCCGGTGTACAAGTGCGGATTTTCTCATCCGGGAAACGCACGTAATCACAGGAACGATTACATATTGATAACCATCCTTTCCTGCCTGTTCTGCTAGGGACGTCATCCAAGGTTGCCCCTCCGTTCATATTGATGATGTCAAAAATAGTAGGGGGTGATATCCCGTTGATACAAATGGCGCTAACCGTTACATGTAGGGTGTCGCCTACATTGAAAAAGTCCGAAACGGTGAAGGTCGTATCCGGAATACCCGTAACATCTACCAAAGGTGTTTCATCCGAATTCACGGTTAATGTAAAATGATATCCCCCTGCGTTTACCACGGAATTCCATATGAATACGAATACATCCTCCCCTCCTGAGCCAAGGAAAAACGTATCCAATCCTACGGATTCCGGTGATTCGCAGCCCATATCATTACTGCCGGGTGGAGCAGGATCGTTACAGGAGAAAAGTAAAAATCCGATAATCAATGCCCCGAGTCCCGTCAGGGCAATTTTTTGTTGAAAAATCCTCATCCCTTATTTTTTGCGTTGATTTATACGTTGTTAAGTCAAGATAAACCCGGGTCGGGTTTCTTCAAATTAGAAAAAATCAAAAAAATCCCCTAGCTTAAATCTCTACGGGAACGGGCAAATGACATGAAGGAGTCAAAGTTTTTAAGGGTACTCAAGAAAACGGATGCGGATACGTACGATCGTTTCCTATTGTTCCTTGAATCCCCATACTTCAATAGAAATACCGTCCTTTCCAAGCTAGGAGGTCTGCTTCGTCCCTTTGTTCCGGGAAAAACCCTTACGGAAACGGAGCAAGTGGAGGTCTTTGGAAGTTTATACCCCGGGAAGCCCTATAGGGAAGAGGCATTGACCAAATTATACTCTAAGCTTTTTAAGTTGTTTTCCGATTTTTTACTTCATGAGGATCCCGGCGGGAGTAGGGATTTAGCCTTGTTGAAGTATTATCGTTCCAAGGAATTAGCGGATGATTTTACGCGCTTATCCAACCGTATGACTAAGGCAAACCATAAACCCGCTGCCATCGCACCGGATGGGTTTCACGATATTTATTTGTTGGAGGAAGAATACAATCGCTTTGTGTCCACAAGGGCTGATAAGGGGAGCGGGGATGCACGTTTTCAAGAGGCGATGCTTGCCTTGGACCGTTACTATTATTTCAAGAAAATCATTTATGAGTGCCAAACGTTGAACCGGAAGCGAATCGTTCGGAATTTTGATATTCCCGAACATAGCAATGCCGTTCTTCCTGTATTAACGGAAGGGGATTTTGAAACTTTCCCCATTCTTGGGATGTGGAGATTAGCGCATGAAATGCTTAAGGATGAATCTCTTCAAATAAAACGATACGAAGCGTTAAAAAAAGCATTGTTACAAGGGCCGCAATTTATCCCCGCATCACAAAGCCGCATTTTATTTACCTATGTCGAGAATGCGGCAATTAGACTTTTTCCCAACCGCGATGCATTGTATAAGGAATTGCTTTCATTGTATGATCATCAATTGGAATATCACGGTTTATTAAATGAGGAAACGGGCGTTTTTAGAATCGTAAAAAATTATGTGACGGTATGCCTCAACCTAAGGAAGTTGGATCATGCGGAGCGGTTTCTGTTGGAGAACGAGACTAGAATCCAAAAAACCGCCCCTGAAATTTTCCGTTTCTCCCAAGCGATGATTCTGTTTGAAAGAGAACGATTCGAGAAAACCCTGGATGTCTTAAATACATTTAGCCCCAATCATATCGTATTAAAAATAAACGAACGGGTTCTCCGCTTGAAATTATACCATGAGTTAGGCTATTCGGATTTATTAATGGATACAATAAATAGTTTCCGTGTTTTTCTTACCAATAATAAAAAAGTATTGAGCAATAGGATGTTGGAGTCCAATCGCCATTTTTTAAGCCACTTGACAAGTTGGGTGAAATTTCATGGATTAAAGGATGAAAAGGCAAAAGCGAAACTTGAGCTGGAACAGGACCAAATTACTGTAGAGAAACGCTGGTTGCTAAAAATTTTTCAAGGTTAAGCATTCGTAAAAAGGAGAATTCAATTTTTTTCTAATTCCCTAAAAAGGGTATTCCCCCTAATTTGGATTTCAACAAAGGCAAGCGCGCACTTGTAAACGGCGGTTACCGAAAAGCCGGAATAGAGTAGGTTTTTTCCTTACGATTTTAATTTACCGAACATGAGAAATACAGGATTTCTCCTAGCCATCCTATGTCTTTTGATGGCGGGAACCTCAATAAATGCACAAGACGACTGCAATGATTTTAATAATGGTGTTGATAATTGGATGATTACGACGATGGGACCGGTTTGGAACCCTTTCAGACCCGGCGGACAATCGGATCGTGTTATGGCAGCATCCGAGAATGAAGCAAATGATTGGTTATTCAATGCGGTGGATTATCAGGGTGATATTTCTGATCAATGTATTTGTTGGGATTACAATTTATTCATTGATTCCTTTGATCCCGATTTGGACTCACGACCCACTATCCGCATTTTCCAAGGGAACTCCCCTACGAATTTTATCCGAGCCGCGGAGTGGCAAGCGGATTTTGTAACCAACGAGAATGAAGATTGGGTGCAGGTTTGTACCCAAGTAAATGCTTGTCAGGGGAATTCCATTCCAAACGGATGGACAATGTTGGATAACGGGGATTGCACGGGTTGGAATACCCTAATTACCAATGCTACGGGAATTGGTTTTCATTTGGACTTGCCGCCCGAAGCACCCGAGCCTATCTATTTGTTCGATAATCTCTGCTTGGAGTCTTGCCCGGCGGAACCTACGGAATGTGCCTTGGTTTTGGAGGAGGAAATTGATTGTCGGATTGATGGAACGGTGGAAATTTCTTTCAGCCTTCAGTACTTCGGAACGGAAACCGCGGATAATTTTGAAATCGTGGACGGTGCCGGTAACGTCTTGTATAATGTTGGAGGCTTAAGCTTAAATGCCGGAGATGTTTTCGGTCCCGTTCAGTTGGTAGTGGATGCTCCTGCCAATGGGGAATATTGCATTGGGGTAAGATTCTTTGCGGAAAGCTTATGCTGCCATATCGAATATTGTTTTGATACCTCCGCTTGCCCCGATTGCTTTACGCTTACGAATGTATCCACCGAATGCACGGATGATGGATTTACCTACTGTGGCACCCTTACTAATTTTTCGGGGAGGGACATTACCCAATTCCGTGTGGTTCCGGTAGATCCCGCTATGGGTATTTGCGCCTTCGGGGATGAATTACCTTTCACAATAAATATCCCGAACGCACCTATCCCGGATGGGGAATCCTTTGATTTTTGCTTGGATTTATCGGATTGTGGCGCGGGATGGAGCCCGGGGGATGAGTTGTCCGTAAAAATTATTCTCTTGGATTATATTGATCCGGATTGGTGTTGCCACTCGGAGCCCTTCAAGATAACCGTACCGGATTGCGACACCCCTGTTTGCGATTGTGAATCATTCGAGGAAGACGTACTTCAAGGGTTTTCCTACGAGTTCTTTTGTCCGGATCTCCATATTACACCCTCTGCCCTAGGTGAATGCGATGAAGTTTTCTGGAGTCTGAATGGTGCATTCGTTGGAACTTCACAAGGAGATGGGACATATGTCATGCGCCTGAATCGTATGGGGGGTCATACCATTTGTATGTATGTTAGAAGGATTGACGAGGAAGGAAATGATTGCGGAATACTTGAGTTTTGCCTGTCTATCCCTATTGATAGATGGTGTCCTATCGGGAATGAGCCGGGCGGCATTGCCGACCCCTATCAGGATCCTTCGGGATATCGATTGGCGGAAACGGATATTGCGACAGAACCCTTGTTTAAAGTCTATCCGAATCCGGTATCGGATATTCTCCATATTTCTCACGGGGAATTTCCCACAAGCATTTCACTTTTTGATGCTACCGGAAAATTGATACGCATTTTGAAAGTGGAAGGTCAAACCCTGACCCAAATGGATTTCGGGGAGCTTCAGCCGGGGATTTATTTACTGAGCATCCAAAATAAGGATGGGGTGCGAACGGAAACGGTAATTAAAAAATAAAAGAAAGACCTCCTAGGTTTCTAAAACCTAGGAGGTCTTTCTTTTATTTTTTATCCTCCTTCCGGACAAAATAATTCGGGTGCAAACCACATTCCGTTTTCTCCTTCCCGGTCCACCTGCCTTCCCTGCCTTTACCTACGGCGGTGCAATGGGAGCAACCAATGGAATCATAACCCATGTCCTGTAAAGGATGTCTTGGGAGTTTGTGTTTTTCCATGAGGTACAAGAAATTCCCTTCATCCAAATCAATGAGCGGATGGAATTTGATGATATCCCCTTGCCTTTCGAATATCCGAAGGGTAGAGCGGAATTGCGTTTGGTAGCGCATCAGTCCTGAAATCCAGATCACGTGCTTGGCTACGATGGGTTCCAAGGGGGCAACCTTATTAATGGTGCAACACATTTTCGGGTGTTCCTTCCACCATTGTTGTTCCAAGGTGAGTTGGTTTTGGATGTTGTTGGGACAAACGTCAATGATTTTCAACCCTAACTTCTCCCTCAATTCCTCTTTATAAGCAATGGTTTCGGGGAAGTGATAGGTCGTGTCAATGAAATGCACCTTCTTCGATGGTCTAGCTTGGCTCATCATGTGCAAAAGCATCACGGATTTTGTTCCGAACGAGGAGGTGAAAAGAACCTCGCTCTCCTTGAAGTGCTTGAACAATCTATCGAGTCGTTCCAATGGTGCTAATGTCTCGAACTCGGCATTGAGTGCATCCACGTTGATGTTTTCCACTCGCTGCCGGATTTCCTTTTCGGATTTTACTGTTCTTGTTTGATCCATATTGATGTTATCTCATTCATTTTTTGAACTTTATATTCAAAATCACCCTTAAGTCGGTCCCGTATGGTACGGAGGTTCCCTAGGAAATCCATCCACGCTAGGTAGGATGACTTCCTCCGGTAACTGTCGAAACCTTTTGGCTAGGGTGGGAGAT
Source organism: Saprospiraceae bacterium (assembly GCA_020629475.1). Taxonomy (GTDB): domain Bacteria; phylum Bacteroidota; class Bacteroidia; order Chitinophagales; family Saprospiraceae; genus JAHDCE01. The sequence goes on along the minus strand of JAHDDF010000239.1, from coordinate 1,487 downwards.
TTTCCGTTCGTGGAAATGGCGATTTTTAAGTTACCCTTCGTTACGATGCCGCCTATGTAGAAACCGCAAGCATCCGGGGTATCCGCAACATTCACCAATTTTCCGCGCGCCTTGGCATGGCGCCTTATTTCCGTGTTTAAATCAGGTAGGTTCGTGGAGGCAATGATAATATCATGTCCTTCCAAATCCAAAGGCTAAAGCTACGTTTTTGTATGAAAACGAAGTGGCTTCCTTATGATTAAAATGGGTAGATGAAAAACATTGTCTTAATACCATGTTTTTTAATGCTTTGGAAATCAGTAAAAACGAACGCCTTTCCGGGTGTCCGGAAAGGCGTTCGCAATGAGTGTTTTCTTGAGCTAACTACGCTACTTTCCGCTGTGGTTCTTGAGGCCACAACAGCAACAGCAACAAGTCATGTAAGAAAATGGATTCATGTCATTTCAATCATTTGACACACTAAATGTAAGGTCAAGTTTTAGAAATAAACAAGGGTATTATGAAAATTTAACATTTGAGACTGCCTGGAGTGTCTTACCAAAGTTTGTCTTACCGCATTCGCGGCAAGACAAACTTTGAATGCTTCTATTTTGCTGATTTTCAGAAAAATAGAAGCATTCAAAACATTTTGTACAAAATGTTTTGAATGCGGAACTTTTAAAACAACCAATATGTTTTAAATATAAAGAGAGAAAGAAATGAAAATGCAATTAATTCGTGTAAAACATTTTATTCATGTTTCTAAACATAATTTTAAGAAACATTGGAATAAATACGGTATTAAATATATTGTAATTGTTATTGGCGGTTTTATCATTTGTAATAAAAACGTAAATCTTCAATTTCAATTAATGGATTCTCCGGTTGCTTTTTTACATAAAGCGGTAAAAAAAGATACACAAACCGTAATTAAAAATAATATTCCTTTTTCCAAAGGTGAGCTTAAAACGGATGCTGTTTTAGTTTCTAAAAAAACTGAACCCAAGAAAAAAACGTTTCAAGATTATATTGAAACATTTTCTTCCTTGGCTCAATATGAAATGAAAAAAAATGGAATTCCTGCTTCTATTACTTTGGCACAAGGATTATTAGAAACAAACGGCGGGAAATCCGATTTAGCAAATAAACACTATAACCATTTCGGAATCAAGTGTTTCTCTAAAAAATGTAAAAAAGGGCATTGCGTAAATGTAAATGATGATACGCATAAGGATTTTTTTATTAAGTATAAATCCGTAAAAGATTCTTATCGTGCACATTCTTTATTTTTAAAGAAAAAACGCTATGAAAAATTATTTGAATACGAAATAACGGATTATAAATCTTGGGCTCGTGAATTAAAACGTGCGGGATATGCAACGGATAAAAAATATGCTGATAAATTAATTCGATTAATTGAAAAATACGAATTACATAAATACGATAAATTAAATTAAAATTATAAACGGGTTTGAGAATTCTCAAACCCGTTTATAATTGTTTCGATT
>JAHDDF010000818.1 GCA_020629475.1 Saprospiraceae bacterium | reverse complement strand
ATAAAAAAGACATCATGAATCCGATACTAGAGAAATACGCCCATCTACTTGTAAACTATTGCGTGGAATTACAACCCGGAGAAAAACTCTTGGTACGTACCACTACCCTTGCGGAACCTTTGGTCAGGGAGGTTTACAAAAAAGCGCTTGAAGCGGGCGGGCACATGGAAGTGGAGTTCGAATTCAGGGAACAACATCGCCTATTTTACAAGTACGGAAATGATGAACAATTGGCCTATGTCCCTACCTTATTGGATAAGGCACTCCGGACTTTTGATGCTTATATTTTTATCCGCGCGCCCTTCAACTTAATGGATGAGCAAAGCTCCGATCCCAAGCGAAGAAAGCTGGCTAAAAAAGCATTAGGACCATTGTACAAAGTGTACAGCGAGCGAACCGCTACCCGCGAAATGAAGCGGAATCTTTGTCAATATCCGACCCTATCCGCAGCGCAAAACGCCAAGATGTCCTTGGAGGAATACGAGGAATTCGTATTTAATGCTTGCGGCTTATTCGAGGATGATCCCATCCAAAAATGGCTCAATAGAAGAAAGGACCAGCAGAAGGTAGTAGACCTTTTGAACAATAGAAATCACATCCGTTACAAGGGACCTGATTTTGATATCAATTTCTCTACAAAAGAGCGTACTTGGATCAATTCCGATGGTCAGACCAACATGCCTTCCGGAGAAGTTTATACCGCTCCCGTTGAGGATAGCGTAAATGGTGTTGTCCGCTTTTCCTTACCCGCCCTGTATATGGGCAGGGAATTAGAGGACGTTACCCTTTGGGTGAAAGATGGTGAAGTTACCAAGTGGGAAGCCAAGGGAGACGTCGAGTTCCTGGACGAGATTTTTGCCATGAAAGGTGCCCGCCGTTTTGGTGAAGCCGCCATTGGTACCAATTACGATATCCAACGCTTAACGAGGAATATCCTTTTTGATGAAAAAATCGGAGGAACCATCCACATGGCAATCGGGCAAGCCTATTACCAATGCGGTGGTAAAAACGAATCTCCTATTCACTGGGATATGATTACGGATATGACCAATGGCGGTCAAATCTACGCGGATGACGAGTTGATTTACGAGAACGGGAAGTTC
>JAHDDF010000817.1 GCA_020629475.1 Saprospiraceae bacterium | reverse complement strand
ATAACATTTTCCTTGAAGGGGATTTCGGTACGGGATCGGCAAATATCGTTGGGATTGATCCGGGTTATGCCCCCGGCTACAATTACAATCCGGTTCCTGTTTTGGCGGACGGGGATTATGTCATTACCAATAATACCGCGCTCTGGAATAATAATTACCCGGATTGGCTTCTTATCCCGGATAATAGCTTTGATCCGAACGGTTATATGATGGTGGTAAACGCTAGTTTCGAACCGGGTTTGTTTTACGACCAAACCGTAACCGGGCTTTGTGAAAATAGCAACTACGAATTTTCGGCGGATATCATTAACATGATTCGAAGCTCTTCGCCGCAGCAAATCAAACCCAATGTTTCATTTCTTTTAGACGGCGTGGAAGTCATCAATACGGGCGACATCCTAGAGGACGATACTTGGAACACCTACGGACTTACCTTTACTACCGGCCCCGGCCAAACCACTATACAATTATCCCTTCAAAACAACGCGCCCGGCGGACTCGGAAATGATCTTGCCCTTGATAATATTTCCTTCCGTTCTTGCGGGCCGGAACTTGAAATCCTTCCTTTGAGCGTTCCTATTTTATGCCAAGAGGATGACCCCGTTACCCTGGGCGTTTCCGTTACCGGGAATCAATTCCAGAATCCCGTTTTCCAATGGGAAGTAAGTACGGATAACGGTATAAGCTGGAATGATATTCCGGGTGCGACTTCGGATTCTTACATTCACAGTAATATCACCGAAGGATTATTTTTCTACCGTTGTAAAGTGGCAAGTAACCCCGCCAATTTATTAAACCCGAACTGCCATGTTTTCACCGAGGTTAAGATAATAGAAGTCCTTCCGATTTATTTTTCAATAACGGAAACCATTTGCTCCGGTTCTTTTTATGAACAAGGAAATAATTCTTATTCCGAAACGGGTATTTATATAGATACGATTCCTTCCCAATTCGGCTGCGATAATTTTTACACCTTGGATTTAACCGTGCTTGAAAATTTTTTGGAGATAGAATACATCGTTTCCGGAGAATCCTGTCCGGGAGAAAATGACGGCAGTATCCAAATCGGTGAAATTTCTAGCGGAACGGAGCCTATAACATTCTTTA
>JAHDDF010000238.1 GCA_020629475.1 Saprospiraceae bacterium | reverse complement strand
CTTCGTCCTACACGCCCATCCAACAAGGAATGATCCTTTTATCCGATAAACCCGCCGCCAAGGAATTTCATACCTTTATGACATCCGAGGAGGCAAAACGGATACTCAAACGCTACGGGTATAACGTAGATTAGCTTCCCATGATTAATGTATGAGCGGAATGTCTTGGGAGCCATTGATATTAACCTTTAAACTTGCCTCGGTTACTACCCTTATCCTGTTTTTTATCTCCCTGCCCTTGTCGTACTGGTTGGCGTTTTCGCGTTCTAGGTTGAAGCCCGTCATTCAGACTTTAGTGGCTATGCCCTTGGTGCTTCCTCCTACGGTTCTCGGTTTTTATTTCCTGATCGCGTTTAGTCCAAATAATGCCTTCGGGGAATGGTTAGATGCATGGCTGGGCTTGCGCTTGGTATTTTCTTTCGGGGGATTGGTGTTGGCTTCCATCATATACAGCTTACCGTTTATGGTACACCCGATTCAGTCCGGTTTATCCGGATTGCCTGCCTCCTTTAGGGAAGCTTCTTCCTTGATGGGGAAATCCCGTTTGGAAACTTTGTTCCGTGTATTATTACCGAATATAAAACCTTCCTTACTCGCGGGTATCGTCCTTGCTTTTGCCCATACGGTAGGGGAGTTCGGGGTGGTGCTGATGATAGGCGGAAATATTCCCGGAAAAACGAAGGTGGCATCTATTGCAATATATGATAGTGTTGAGTCCTTGGATTACGCTTCCGCTAATTTTTATTCCTTGGTTTTATTTTCGATTTCCTTCTTGGTTTTATTGTTGGTTTATTCCCTTAACGGAGGGCTCATTAAATTCTCGGGAAGGTGATGCTTATTGATATACAAAAACGCTTGAATGCTCCTTCCGGGAAAATGGATTTAAAATTCCATTGTCATATCCATGAAAATGAATGGCTGGCGATTTACGGCCCTTCGGGAGCCGGCAAAACTTCCATCCTACGAATGATTTCGGGGCTTATGAAACCGGATGCCGGTAAAATATCTTTTAAAAAAGAAGTTTGGTTTTCAAAAAGTAAAAAAATAAACACCAAGCCCCGCCTAAGAAACGTAGGATTCGTCTTTCAGGATTACGCTTTATTTCCCAATATGACAGTCCTTGAAAACCTAAAATACGCCCAAGGAAAAAATGAGGATAAAATATTTTTAAATGAAATATTAGAAGTAAGTCAATTGGGTGATTTAATCCATAAGAAACCATCCGTTTTGTCCGGTGGGCAGCAGCAAAGGGTGGCATTGGTAAGGGCATTGGTTCAAAAACCTAGGATATTATTATTGGATGAACCATTATCCGCATTGGATGAAAAAACGCGCTTGGGTTTACAGGATTATTTATTGGAAATAAAAAAAGAAATACAACTCAGGGTAATTTTGGTAAGCCACGATAAAAATGAAATTAAAAAGCTAGCCGATAGGGTAGTGGTACTAGGGAACGGAGAAATAATCCAAGAAGGAAAACCGGAGACTATCTTCCCCGGGAAGGAAGGAGTAGAGGGTGTGGTTATTGATAAAAGAATGAAGGATAGCCTTTTCTTTATTGTAATACAAACAAAGGGAAGTATACTAGAATTACCCGTTAGTAAATCCAAGTTCGATGCTACCCCGATAGGTGATAAGATTCAGCTTTTTCTAGAATAGGGGAACCAATTTTATCAAGGCTTGGTTGATATATTTGAAACAATTAAAGAATGAATTACATCAAGCAAAATATCTCGTGTTCTTGTTCCTGTCCCTAGGACGGCACGGGTAGCTATTGTTTGAAAATATCGCAATTCAAAAACTCCCTTGTGCCTGTGTTAGGTGCAAGGGAGTTTTTATTTTTTTTCTAGACCTGCGAGGTTTTAAAAACCTCGCAGGTCTAGAAAAAAGAAATGGTCGGATACCCAATATTGGCTTCGGGGATTGCCTGCAAAGCTCTTTTAATATCGGTTCGATTCCGATTCCGGCCTCTTTTCTAAAAAAAAGGAAGGTAGCATGCAATGGTGCATAAGCGGTCTTGAAAACCGTGCCATCCACTAGGATGAGGGTTCGAATCCTTTACTTTCCGCTATTGGGATAAAAAATCCTGTACTAAGTCGAGCAACTCCTTGGGTTTTTCCGCGTGAACCCAATGCCCCGCATCGGGAACGGTCTTTATTTCGCTTTCCGGAAAATACGCCTTAAATGCTTCCTCGTCACCGGGGATAATGTAATCGGATTTACCGCCGTTGATAAAAAGGGTAGGGACATCTACGGTGTCCCCTTCCACATTATCCAAAATTTCTTGGTAGTGATTGTGGATGGCTTCAAGATTCATTTTCCATTCGTAGCCGCCCTCTTTTCTTCTTTTAAGATTTTTAAGTAGGAATTGCCTTACGGCGAAACTGTCAATACCTTTAGCCAATGCTTCATCCGCTTGGTTGCGATTGCCTAATTGTTCCAAATCCAAGGAAAACAAGGCATCAAAAATGGCTTGATGCCCACCCTTATACGTTTTAGGCCCGATATCCACAACGATTAATTTATCCACCATATCCGGATACTCCAAGGCAAATTGCATTACCGTTTTCCCGCCCATGCTATGCCCTAGAAGATGCGCCTTGTACATCCAATTTTGCTCCATGAATTCAAGCAAGTCTTCGGCAAGAATGCGGTAATTGAAATCAGGATGGTGCGGCGATTTTCCGTGATTCCTTTGATCCACGATAAACACCGTATAATCCTCCGCCAATTGCTTGGCAATGGTTTGCCAATTATCCAAGGTCCCGAATAATCCGTGAAGAATTATCAAAGGTTCCCCTTGCCCGAATTGCTTGAAATTAAGTTCCATGAAACGGTCGTTTGAGATATGGTGGGCTTGTTTATATGCAAATGGTAAAAGTAATTTTCTTACATCTTACATCTTACAGGTCAATCCTTATTCGCCAATTGCCCGCAAGCCGCATCGATGTCCTTGCCGCGTGATTTCCGGACGGTAACCATTACCCTTTTACTTCTGAGGTACTTCGCGAAATCATCGATTTTCATGGAGTCCGATTTTACGAAATCCACCCCGTCAATCGGGTTATATTCAATGATATTGATTCTTGCGTCCACGCGTCGCGCTAGTTTCGCTAGGCGGATAGCATCCTCGATTCCGTCGTTAAAATTCTTGAAGGCAATGTATTCGAAGGTGACCCGGTTGCCCGTTTTTTCCTTGAAATAAACCAAGGCGTCCGTCAAAGTCTCCAGATTATTATGCTCGTTGATCGGCATAATCTCGTTACGCTTCTCGTCGTCCGCAGCATGAAGGGAAAGAGCAAGGTTTACCTTGGATGCATCATCCGCAAGTTTCTTGATCATCTTGGCGATACCGGCGGTGCTAACGGTTAAACGTTTCGGGGACATGCCCAAGCCATCGGGCGAGGTGATTTTTACAATACTTTCCATCACCTGCTTGTAAGCGAGTAGTGGCTCACCCATTCCCATGTAAACGATATTGGTCAACGGCTTGCCGTAAGCTTCCATGGATTGCTTGTTCACCAAAACCACCTGGTCGTAAATTTCCGAAGCATCCAAATTGCGGATCCGTTTCATTTGTCCGGTAGCGCAAAACTTACAAGTAAGACTGCAGCCTACTTGGGAAGATACACAGGCGGTATAACGGTCATCGCCGGGAACGGGAATCAGTACGGATTCTATAAGGTGTCCGTCATGTAATTTGAACCGGGATTTAATGGTGCCGTCGGCGCTTCGTTGCACCTTATCCTCCGTAATGGCGTTTATTTCAAAGTGGTTTTCCAGGTGCTCCCTGAGCTTCTTGGAAAGGTTGGTCATATCGGAAAAAGAAAAAGCCGATTTTTTCCACAGCCATTCATATACCTGCTTGGCACGGAAGCCCGCTTCCCCCATTTCCTTGAAATAGGCGGTAAGCTCCTCCAAGGAGAATTTCCGTATGTCGATTTTTGCCTCGATGCTTCTTATTTATTTCTACGGGCATATAAAATACCCAATCCAATGATTCCGATGAGGAAGAAAACGGCGGAAACTACCTCCGCTTGGGATAAACCGTAAATCCACTTATCGTTTACACGGATTTTCTCGATAAAGAAACGTTCCGCACCGTATAACACGCAATACAAGAAAAAGATGGCGCCCGGAATAACGATTTTCTTTCTTAATGCCCAAAGCAAACCGAATGTGGAGGAGTAAATCACGAATTCGTAGATGGATGTAGGATAAACGGGTGCGGCTAATTTCCACTTGTATTTACAACCACCACAATCTATTTCGGGACCACGCGGAATACCGGGCTGGTTCGTGAATCCTTCACTCACGTTACGTTCGTATTCCATGGACCAAAGCCAATCGGGGAGAAACCACCAAGAGGGTTGATCTATTGCGACCACACCCCAATCACCGTCCCCTGAGAAGTGGCAACCCAAGCGTCCGATTCCTTGGGCAAGTATCATTGCCGGTGCCGCGACATCCATCATGTGCAAAAGAGGAAGGTCGATTTTCCTGATGTACCAAATCAAAACGGCGGAACCTACGATAAGTCCTCCGTTGATGGCAAGACCACTACCTGAGAGAACCTGGGCCCAAATCTCCGCCCATGATTTCGTTTCCCAAAGAGAATCTATAACGGCGAAAAGCTTGGCGCCCAATACGCCTGAAACCGCTGCTAAAATTATGATATCCCCTACGCGGTCACTCGGTTTAATGGTCATTGACTGTTCTAGGGGTTTTTCCAGTTTCTTGCGGTTCTTGTCCCAATAAGTATATCCGGCAAGGATGGCGGCGCCAAGTATTCCGTAGAGAATGTTCCCGTCCACGGAAGCCAAGAGCTTAACGGGATCCGCCTTGAAGGTTTCGAAATTGGCGGAAACGTGCGGCAATTTGAAACCGATGATGAAGCCCACGATTAAGCCGGGAATCAAATCCTTGAAAGTAGGTGCTTCACCTACAATAACCTTCATCTTTTTAATGGCGTGATGAAAAGGTCCGCCCGGTTGTTCCAACCGAACCATTCCCTTGTATACCACATAACCTGCCGCTACGAAGGCAAGAGCCATCAATAAACCGAAGGTTTTGAAAATGGCGAAGAAGTTATCGTACTCCGTTCCGAAGAGGTCGTGGAAGAGATATGATAAGTCGGGATACATAAGTTTTGCTTGTCTGAAAGTGAGGCACAATCGGTTTTCGAGTGCAAAAATACGTTTTTCAAGGTGAGAAAAGGTGTTTGCAACGGAAAGAATACTTCAAGTACCCTTCGTTTTGAATGGATTATGGTTTGAAAATCCGGAATGAAAACCGTTTCTTTGCAGAGATTTTCTCCGAAATATTCCATTTTGGAAAAATTATATGTTTATAATCTTGATTTTTAGCTCTTTATGTTTAGGGCTGCTTCGTTGCTAAAACGAAGTTTTCACTAGGAATCAGAATTTTTGAATCAATGGCATTAATCGGAAAGATTAGAAACAACCTATGGTTGGTTATTGTCCTTCTAGGACTAGGTATGTTGGGCTTCATTATGATGGATATGTCCAGCGGTCAACAATTGGCGAACGGTAATGATTTGACCGTCGGTAAGGTTGGAGGTACCAAAATTGGTTTGCAACAGTTGGATAATATCGCCAACACTCGTTTTGCGAACACTCCATACGACCAATTCCAAAAGCGTGAAATCGTTTGGAATCAATTGGTGAATGAGACACTGGTAAAAAAATCCGCTGAAAAGTTAGGTTTAAGCGTGGATGATATCGAGTTTCAAAGTTTGATGTTCGGGCCTAAGCATAGCCCGATTATTCGTCAGGCTTTCGGTACTCCCCAAGGAGGTATTGATAGTGATGCATTATCCCAGTACCAAACATGGGCGGAAAATGACCAATTGAACGAAAACGGAAAAGCGCGTTGGGAGGATATCCAAAAGCAAGTACGTTCCGAGCGTTTGCAGTCCAAATTGATGGGCTTGGTTTCCAAGGCGGCTTACACGCCGGCATGGATGGCGGAAATGAAAAACATGGACCAAAACGGTTCCGGTGAGTTCTCTTGGGTATATATCCCTTATGATGAGGTGGATAACGCGGAAGTAGCGCTTGCTGATTCCGATTACGAGTCTTATCTAAAAGAAAACGCGGCTCGTTATTCCAATGATAAGGCAACCCAAACGCTAGAGTACGCTTTATTCAACGTACTTCCTTCCGCTAAGGATTCCACGGATTATAAAAATCAATTAACCGAGGGTGCCGTAGCGCAATTCACCAAGCTAACCAGCGAAGAGGATATCGAATTGTACGCGCGTGACCAAGGGGGCGTATACGATGAGGCTTACTTCAAGAAAACGCAGGTTGATCCGGCTATCGCTGATTCCTTGTTCTCCGGTTCAGTAGGTTCCGTTTACGGTCCTTATATCAGCGGTTCCCGTTACCGTGTCGCGAAATTGTTGGATCGTAAGGTAATGCCTGATTCCATTTCCGCACGCCACATTCTTCGTTCCGCGGATCCCAATAATGTTCTCAGTCTTCAAGCGGCAAGGGATTCCATTAACATGATCAAGAGTTTGATCGAGAACGGAACATCCTCATTTGATTCCATGGCGAATAAATACGGTATGGATGGAACAAAAAGTAAGGGTGGTGACCTAGGTACCTTTGGTCCCGGCGCAATGGTGAAGCCGTTCAATGACTTGGTTTTCTTCCAGGCGGAGCGCGGTAAATTATACACCATTGAAACGCAATTCGGGGTTCACTTGGTGGAAGTTACCGATCGTGAAATCAGTGGTACACAAGCAGTGAAAG
>JAHDDF010000237.1 GCA_020629475.1 Saprospiraceae bacterium | reverse complement strand
GCGGATTATTGATGACGCCGTGGACGGGATTTATTGGGATGATATTGATGTTTGAAATATCATCCCATCCCAACCATTTTCAAAACAAAGCCCGTCCTTACTTAAAAAAGAGTTATGAAGAAACTAGGCTTATTTCTTATCCCGACCATTTTGCTATTTTCTTGTGCGGATGAGGGAATCACAATAAACGAAGGCTTTCCTCAAAAATGGGTCTTGGTACAAATGAGCGGACAAACCCAAGCACACCCCACCACGGGTGCGGATATGGAGTGGCAGGAGTTTTACGAATTCGGGACGGATATGAATTTTACTAAGCAAAGAACACGGGATGGAATTATGTCCGAAACAAGTGGTTCGTTTACTCTTGTCGCGAATTCTGAAGAAGCCATTTATGAACTTCAATTTGATACTGAAAGTGAAATTATTGGTTCATGTCTTTCCGGAAACCGGGAAATATTAAGACTACAGCCTAATGATATACTTACTAGTACTTGGCAAAATTGCGATGGTCCGGGCTTAGAATACGAACGGGAATAAAGTACGGGCCCGTCACCCCGACAGTTTTTCCGAGCTTGAAAATAAATCTATCTGTTAAAGATTAGATCGTGGCAAAGTCCTGTCGGGGTGACTCGCGTACAGGAAGATCAGGAGTAGCTTGGGGTTTTCCTATCCAGTCACCCCGACAGTCTTTTGACTTAGGCTCTACCTGAAAAATTTAATCCGGATGAATCAGGCACAACACTGTCGGGGTGACTCGGGCAAAGCTTCCAACAAAATCGTTCCTCCGGAAACCAAAAATTACCGAAATTTGTACTACTATTTGCGCTTCCGATGAACGGGAGCACTTTTTAAATGATTTTTTGCCATGAGCAAGATGGGACGGGTACTGGTAGCCATGAGCGGCGGCATCGATTCTACGATGACCGCGGTACTGCTCCATGAAATGGGCTACGAAGTAGTGGGCATCACCATGAAGACTTGGGATTACGCCAATTCCGGCGGCAGCAAGAAGGAAACGGGTTGCTGCTCCTTGGATTCCATCAATGATGCCCGCGAGGTAGCGGTACACTTGGATTTCCACCACTTTATCGTGGATATCCGTGAGGATTTCGGGGATTACGTCATCGATAATTTCGTGGATGAGTACATGGCGGGGCGTACGCCTAACCCATGTATCCTTTGTAATACGCACATCAAGTGGAACTCCTTGTTCAAGCGTGCGGATATGCTGGATTGCGAATTCATCGCTACCGGGCACTACGCGCGTATCAATGAACTAAACGGAAGGAAGTATATTTCCAAGGCGAAGGACTTGCACAAGGACCAAAGCTACGTGCTTTGGGGCTTGACACAAGAATGCTTAAACCGTACCATGTTCCCCTTGGCGGAATATACCAAGCCGGAAGTGCGCCAAATGGCGTTTGACCACGGCTGGACCAACCTTTCCAAGAAGGGTGAAAGCTATGAAATCTGCTTCGTGCCGGATAACGATTACCGGGGCTTCCTGAAGCGTCGTGTTCCCGGTTTGGAGGAAGAAGTGGCAGGCGGTGATTTCTTGGACGTGAACGGTAAGGTTATCGGGAAGCACATCGGGTATCCTTTCTTTACCATCGGGCAAAGGAAGGGCTTGGGTGCCGCTTTCGGTAGACCGATGTACGTAACGGAAATCCGTCCGGATACGAATACCGTTGTCCTAGGAGACGTAGAAGACCTCATGCGAAACGGCATGATGGTTACCAAGCTGAATATGATGAAGTACGCCTCCGTGGAGGACGGTACGGAAGCCTTGACGCAAATCCGCTACAACAGCCCCGGCTCCTTGGCGAAGCTCAAGAACATGGGCGATAAGATGGAAGTGGAATTCATGTCAAATGTCCGTGGTGTAGCACCGGGGCAGTCGGCGGTGTTCTATGAAGGGGATGATGTTATCGGGGGAGGAATTATCCATTCGGGCTTGTTGGTATAGTCAGACCGACAGAAATGTAGGAAAAACAAAACTACACCCTCTCTGATAAAGAACTTCAGCCAAGGAACTGTCAGCCTGACTCACACAAGGTTGTTTTTCTTTCCCATTTTATCCATACTTTTGAGGTCTGTACGTTCTAAGGATGTACAGACCTTTTTTCAGGTAAAAATCCAAGCATGAAATTCCAGCGTTTTACCTTTTTGTTTTTATCCCTTGGTGTAATCCTTTCTTGTTTTTCCTGCAAGGAAGGAACCGTTTCCGAGGATTTATTGATTGATTTCGGATATGATTATTACCCTTTAAAAACGGGTAATTATTGGGAATACCAAACGGATTCCATTGTTTTCGACTTTGACGGAAATATTGCTTTTATCGATACTTCCACCACTTTCGTGAGGGAGGAAATTACCGGTATCCAAATCGATTCCGAGGGAGATACGATTTTTGTTTTGGAACGCTTGGAGAAGGAGAACTTGGCTGATTCTTGGTTGGTCAGGGATGTTTGGTCCGTAAAAAAGACGGCGGCAACATTGGAAAGGGTAGAAGAAAATATCCGCTTGGTAAAAATGGTATTTCCGCTTCAAGAGGGCGTTGATTTTGACGCTACCATTTTCATTGAGGACAATTTTACCGTGGTGGTTGCGGGCGAGTTCCTAGAAAAATTCAAGGGCTGGGCATCACAAGTGGATGCCGTTGGCGAACAGGAAACGATTGGCGGTATCGATTATCCGGAAGTAACCACGATTACTTACGCGGATGAGGAAAACCTTATTGAACGTAGATGGGCTTACTCCAAATTCGCGAAAAACGTGGGCATGGTTTATACCGAGGAATGGATTTTGGATACGCAAATTCTAACCGAGGACATCCCTTGGGAAGAAAAGGCGGAGGTAGGTTATATTTTAAGACAAACACTGATTGACCACAACTAATGCTAGATCGTAAGCTTATCCTTGCCTCTAAGTCTCCCAGAAGGAGCCATTTATTGAATGAGGCGGGAATTCCTTTTGAAATTAGATTGCAAGACGTTGAGGAAACCTTCCCGGATGATATGCCTTCCGAGGAGGTAGCGGAGTTTCTTTCGAGAAAGAAAGCTGCGGCAATAATACCCACCTTGAAGAAAGGTGAAATCGTTCTTGCAGCGGATAGCGTAGTGATTTTGGATGACGTGATTTACGGCAAACCCGTGGATTACGACGATGCATTCAGGATCATCCGGTTACTTTCCGGAAGAACGCATTCCGTTATTACGGGGGTTTGTTTGGCATCTAAGGAAAAAACTACTTCTTTCTCGGGTATTTCCGAAGTAACGATGGAAGAACTTTCCGATGAGGAAATCGACTATTACATCAAAAACTTCAAGCCGTACGACAAAGCCGGTGCTTATGCCATTCAAGAATGGATTGGGCTTTGTAAAATTTCAAGCATCAAAGGAACCTATTCCAACATCATGGGTTTACCGGTAGATTTAGTCTACAAGGAATTGAGTGCTTTTTAAAGGTATGATTTTAGGAATTTTCAGTGATTTTCCTTACCATTGAACCAAGCTAATATCCATTCTTTCTCTTCATGCAAAACGAAATATTCAAATCGGCATTTTCCGTAGATTGTGTACTCTTCGGTTTTGATGAAGGGGAATTAAAAATCCTTCTCATTAAACGGGGGCAGCCACCCATGAAAGGCTCTCTTGCCCTTCCGGGTGAACTGGTTTTCCCGGAGGAGGATTTGGATGATGCCGCACACCGGGTATTGGAGCAGCTTACCGGATTGACGGATATTTACATGGAACAGGTTTATACCTTCGGTAAAGTAGACCGTCACCCTGACGGGCGTGTAATCACCATTGCGTACTACGCATTGGTAAACACCAAAGATCATCCGGTAAAAGAGATGCCCGGCGTGGAGGAAATCCGTTGGGCCCCCTTGAAGGACGCCCTTAAAACAAAGCTTGGTTTTGACCACAATGACATTTTAGAGGCTTGTGCGGAGAAATTAAAACGCAGGGTAAGAACGGCACCCATCGGTTTTGAATTGTTACCTGAAAAATTCACCCTTTCAGAACTCCAAACCCTTTACGAATTGATTTTGGACAAGGAATTGGACAAACGTAACTTCCGGAAAAAGATTCTAGGAATGGGCGTATTAAACGTCTTGAACGAAAAACAAAAAGGCGTGGCTCATCGCCCCGCCAATTTGTATTCTTTTGATATCGAGCGCTACAAGCGGCTCGTTATTGATGGTTCAGGATTCGAATTATAAGTTTGTTATCTCCTCGATTTTTCCTTCGGATTTTTCCTCTACGATAAATACGCGCTCAAAACCTTTAGCGCCTTTCACTTTGGTCAAAGCGGTTTTTGCTTCTTCCCGACTAGAGAAAACACCTAGGCGGTAACGGGTATAACTCCCGTCGTCAATCCTGTAAATCCTCCCGATCCCCTTTAATGCCATGATTCTATCCGGCACATTCGTTTTCCCGGAAGACAAGGACATTAGATTAATGGAAAAACCGTTGATAATTGCCTCTCCGGAACCAAGCGAGGAAGATGCCCCGGAAGCCGTTGGGTCCGGAATCTCCGGTTTCCCCAAATCCGATGCGGTTCTGATAGGTTCATCGTACTTAGGCTCAGGAGCGGCAGGAATGCTCGCTTCAGGTGTGTAAACGGGTGTAGTTTTAGGTAAAGATGAAATCTCCGTTCCCGTTCCTGTCCCAAGGAGAAGGATATCCGGCAAAATACTTTTGTCCGTTCCGTCTCCCGTATCACGGATTAGGTTATCCTCCACATAACCCGCCTTGGAATATTTCAACCTGTATTTGGAACGCGGTTGTAACGCCAAGGTATAAATGCCGTTCGCGTCAGAGAAGGATTCAATCCTGTGCCCGTCACTTTGGTTCAAGACTACCACCTTAACCCCGGGTATAGGAGCGCCGGTCATGGTATTTAAAATTCTCCCCTTGTAAATTTCGGACTTCTTGAAGAGTTTGACTTCCGCTATTCCTAACATCCGTTCATTTTCACCTAGGGAAACCAACATGGGTTCATAGCCCATCTTACTTACTTTCAAACGGCAATCCAGCCCCGGCTCGGTAGCTAGTTTTATATTACCGTTAATATCCGATGAATAAGATCCTTTATCACAACCGGAAATATCCACAACGGCACCACCCAAGGGCTTCCCGTCGGATGCACCCGTAATATGTAGCTTGAAGGTTTCGGAAGCTTTGGTAGCTTTGAAAATATCCTCGTTCCCTTCCCTATCCGTTACGAAATATGCGACCCGGCTTTTTGTATCATAAACAAAACCCCAGTCATTTTGGGGGGAATTCAAACCTGTTCCTTGATTGTATACTTTCCAGCCACCGTTATAAAACTGTGCCTTGTATACGTCCATTCCTCCAAAACCTTGATGGTAATCGGAAGAAAAGTATAAATCGGTTCCCGCGTAGAAGGGGCTAATTTCATTTCCGGGCGTATTTACCGGTTTGCCAAGGGAAGTAGGTGTGGACCAGTTGTTCTCCCCCAATCTTTTGGAAACGTAGAGGTCAAAACCTCCTGCGCCGCCGGGACGGTCCGAAGAGAAATAGAGTTTGGTTCCATCCTCGTTTAAGTGCGGGAAGTGATTAGAGAAAAGACCATTATGGTTGAAAGGAATCGCATCCTCCCAATCACCGTTCGCTTTCACCCTTGCGATGTAAATATTAGCCCTGTCGAATTCGAAGGCCATTTGAGTGGTTCCTTCCACGTAACCGTTCTTCACGAAAGCTACCCATTCCCCATTAGCGGAATAAGAGATCGGTCCTTCCTTATCCGAATCATTATCCCTTAAGGATGAACGGAGGAATTGCGGGGCGCCTGCTTGCCCCTCGGATATCGGGCTGATAAAAAGATGATTCATGGGATTTACGGCAGGCATATCCCCCTTACGGGTTAAATCATTTCTGGAAGAGGCAAAAACCAAGGCATGACCATAAATAGCCGGGGAAAAATCCGCTCCGGGTGTATTGATGGTTAAGGCTTCCGTTTTATAAACCGGAGGCGCGTTCTTTGCCACGACTTCAGCCGCCATGTCACACATGGTGTAGAAATTCATTCCCTTTTCCTTATCCACACCGGCATAAACACGGAACTGTTCGGATGCTTCTTGGTATTTACCGCGCATCATCAAAACCTTTCCGTATTTGAACAGATAGTCTACCGATGAATTCAAGGAAACGGCACGTTCGTACCAAAGCTCAGCCTCTTCTAAGTTATTCAAGTAAAAATAACTATCCGCTAAGCGTTGAGTGGAATGCTTATGGTCAGGCGTATATTGTAAATATTCCTTGTAGGATTCCGTTGCCGACTTAAAAACCTTCAGGTCAAAATAAGTATCCGCACGTTTTAAAATATCCGATTGTGCATGGACGGACATAGCGGAAAAGACAAAACATGCGAGGAGAAGAGCGGGTAATATTTTCTTTCCCATTTTATTTGTTTTTCATCTCGAAAAATGCCTCAAAATCCAAGGCAGTCATTCCATAACGCTTAGGAAGACCTTCTTGTTCCCGAGAGTATTGGTGCAAGACAAACGTCCGTAAAACGGATTTGATTGCATATCAAACGTCAAACATATCTTAAATTATATAATAACCAAAAATCGGAATATATTCCAGCGCAAACCCCGATTCTTTTGGTTATCCCATTACAAGGGGCAAAAAAAGAGCCGGAACGCATTGCGTTCCGGCTCTTCCTGTATAAATATTCCTTAAATTCTATTTCTAGAAAGGACATCCTTGACAAGCGTCAACGGAAACGTTGGAACGCGGTGAGGAATACATGGTACCATCGG
>JAHDDF010000816.1 GCA_020629475.1 Saprospiraceae bacterium | reverse complement strand
AGCGTAAGCGGAAGAGCCAAAAGAAGCCCCGTAACGGAACCACCCGTGCTACACGCAATATCATTCGCGGGTGCTCCACCGAATATAAATATCAAACTCACGAAAATGATGATTACAACGTGACCCGCCGTGATGTTGGCGAACAAACGAAGCATCAATGTTAGTGGCTTGATGAAAAGACCCATGATTTCCACAGGGGTCAGGATAATTACTTTAACCCAAGCAGGTACGCCCGGCATCCAGAATACGTGCTCCCAGTAGTGCTTGTTACCACTGAAATTCACCACGAAGAAGGTGAAGATTGCCAATACCGCGGTTACACTCAAGGAACCGGTTACGTTACCGGAACCCGGGAAGAACGGAATTTGACCGATAAGGTTCAATCCTAGGATGAAGAAGAAGATACACAACAAGAAAGGAAGGTACTTCTCTGACTTGTGCCCCAAGAAAGGAACGGATACCTCATCCCTAATAAACAATACCAAAGGCTCCAAGAAGGACTGGATTCCTTTAGGTGCCATACCCTTGCGCTTACCGTATGCCTTCGCCGCGGTGCGGAAGAGAAGGAATAAGATGATGAAGACAAGAATCATGGTGAACACGTTCTTGGTAATGGAGAAATCATAAAAGGAAGTAATTCCACCTCCTAGCATTCCGCCGTCCAAGGTTGATTTTTCGTGCAACTCCCAACACTTCTTACCATCATACACCCAGAATCTTGGAAGTTCTTTACCGTCAACCATAATATCCTCGTGCGCATATCCTTTAACTTCAACTTTTCCCATAGGGAAGGAAGAATCAGCTACGCGCATAACGGTACCGTGATACATTACGTATCTGTCGATTGCGTATTTCCCGCTTCCGTGCCCCTTGTTACCGAACTTTGAGGACATCATGAACTTAAATCCGTCATCGGACTTAAGGAAACAAGGTAGGGGAACATATATATCACCGAAGACATGGAATTGGTTAGCATCCATGATGTGGTGGAACGCTACCTTACCGGCATCATAAGAGTGATCTTGGTTGGGATTACCGCATGGAACATGAGCATGTCCGTGACCGTGGTCATCACCATGAGCATCATGCTTGTGACCATCCTTCCCGTCATGGG
>JAHDDF010000236.1:1979-6816 GCA_020629475.1 Saprospiraceae bacterium | reverse complement strand
TTATATCGGATAGCCCATGAGCCAAAGTGTTCATGGGCTGTTTGTTCTTCCGGTCGTTCCTGGATAACAGTCAGGCTGACACTTAAATAGGAAAAGCATAGTTTTGAAGATGAGGTTGGTGTTTCTTGAGAAATTATTTCAAAAGTAGTGTCCGGTCTGACTAAGCACGACCCTTAAGGAACCCAAATGCCCCGAAAATTGTATTCAAGGAAAAAAGGAATCATCCCATCATGTCTAAGCACACATTGGGCAAGGCGGAAAAACTAAAAAGCCTCAAGGAGATTGATAGGCTCTTTGCCGGGAAGGCGCGTTCCTTCCATCAGTTTCCCCTACGCTGGATTTGGTTGCCTTCCGAGGAGGAAGATTGCCCCGGCGTACGCGTGGCGTTTTCCGTTTCTAAGAGAAGATTCAAGAAGGCGGTAGACAGGAACAAGATTAAACGCCTAATCCGTGAAGCATGGCGGTTGAATAAGGAAATCGTGTTGGACGGAATTGATAAGGAGGAACATTATTCCTTGATGTTTATCTACACGACGAATGAGGAAGTGCCTTTTGAAAGACTCTCAAGTAAAATGAGAAAAGGCATGCATCGCTTTTTGGAATGTCGCCATACCGGTGAAAAACCTAAAAAGAAGAGGAAGTGAGTATAGTGCAAGGCATCATACTCACTCTTTTTTGTGGTTGCGCTATAGCGCAACTGTTGTATTGGTTGATCTTTTTTCCAAGGATTGCCTTCAAGAAAAACGCTAAGCTTAACCAAGGGGGAAATACGCTTGCACCCCCGGTTTCAGTAGTGATTTGCGCGTTTAATGAAGCGGAAAACCTAACGGAAAGGCTTCAAGGAATACTTGAACAGGATTACCCTAATTTTGAGGTGCTTGTGGTGGATGACGGTTCCACGGACGAAACCTTGAAAGTTGTACGCGATTTTCAAGGGAAGTTCGAACATCTGCAGGTGCTTAGATTGGATTATAAGGAAGGGGAAAAAGGATTGGGGAAGAAAACCGCCCTTTCCAATGGTATAAAATCGGCTAGGCATGACTTACTGCTTTTAACGGACGCGGATTGTAGCCCTACTTCCAAGTACTGGATCAAGGAAATGGTACAATGCCTAGGTGAAAACGACGTGGCATTGGGTTATGGTCCTTATGAATATAGACCGGGCGTTCTCAATGCGTTCGTTAGGTTCGAGGCATTGTATACCGCCATACAATACATGGCTTTTGCGGAATGGGGCTTGCCTTACATGGGGGTGGGAAGGAATCTGATGTACAGGAAATCCTTGTTTTTCAAAGTGGGCGGATTTGAATCCCATAAGGACGTAGCTTCCGGTGATGATGATTTATTTATCAACCAGGTATCCAACAAAAACAACACGATTACCGTTCTTTCTAGGAATACCTTTATGTATTCACCGCCCAAAGAGACTTTCGCCGGGTATTTTCGTCAGAAAAGTAGACACGTTACCACGGGGAAAAAATACAGGCGCATCCATCAGTTTATGTTAGGTGCCCTTTCGTTTTCCCACGCCGGATTTTATTTGTTCGGTATTGCAGCGTTACTTATGGGTTCTAGCATTATTTTTGTAGGGATTTCCCTTTTATTGATGATGTTTTTGAAGCTCATCGTATTCGGGAGTTTCTTCGAGAAGACGGATGAAAAGCGTTTAATACCCTTAATTCCCTTGCTTGACGTCTTTTTCGTGGCTTATTATTTTACCTTTATGCCTGCCCTCTTACGGGGTAAAACGGGACAATGGAAATAGAAAACAAAAACGATCACCTTTCCGAGAAAGCACTTGAGGACTACGATTTGGTCCAAAAGGCGGTTAAGGATAATGACCAACAGGCTTATACCATCCTGATGGAAAGGTATCGCAATTCCATTTTCCACATGATGCTTAAGATGGTCAATAACCGGGATGACGCGGAAGATTTGACCTTGGAGGCATTCGGTAAGGCATTCAAGAAACTTCCGTCCTACGCGCCCAAGTACGCGTTCTCCACTTGGTTGTTTAAAATTGCCATCAATAATTGTATCGATCATATGAGGAAGAAGAAACTCCATCTTCTTTCCATCGATGATCCGATTGATTCCGAGGGCTCCAATGATTTCTCTAATAATATCAAGTCCAATACACTTGATCCCGAAGAGGCGTATATCCGTAGCCAAAAGGTAAAATTGATGCGCTCGGTCATGGGGAAACTTAACCCCAAATACCGGTTGATGATTGAATTACGCTTCTTTGAGGAAATGAGTTATGATTCCATCGCCAAGGAATTGGATATTCCCTTAGGGACGGTTAAGGCACAGTTGTTCCGTGCCAAGGAAATTTTGTACAACCTCCTTCAAACACCGGATTCCAAGGCATACCTGGATATGACGAAGAAGAAAAAATAGGCATGAAACAACGCCATTGGATCCTTCTTGTCTCCACTGCTATATGTGTCATTTTGTTTTTGTTGCTCTTAAACGTGTTTAAGGGCGTAGCTAATCATTTGGCAAATCGTTTAAAACCCGAGTATATCACCCCCACGGCAAAGGACTCCTTGTATACCAACCTGCTTCAAGATTCATTAACCAGGGAGCAAACCGTTGAAATCGGAAAGCAAGTCAGGAACTTCTATATCCTCTCGGATTCCGTAATGGTAATCTTGGGTGTGCCTTTGTCGGATGAATTAAAATCAGGGATTCTCCTTGAAAAAGGACTAGCGGATGAGCTTCGCTTGGAGTTGGTCAAATTGGATTCCGCATCATTTCCTTGCGAACCTTCCTGCTTGGATGTTTCCCTTCGGGAACAAGAGGAATGGATTGCTCTTTTCAATATGCCCGCCAAGGACTTGAAATCCTATATTAAAGCTTTACGTATTAAAATCTCCAAGGCGGAATACAAGGCGCTTTCCTTGGTGAAATAGACTTTCTTTTTTGTCTAAGCCTAAACAAATTTCCGCTTTCCTAAAACCAAAACATAAGAATTCGACTCATACTTCCGTTCAATAGCATCCCTGATAATTTATCCACGATCAAAACGGAAGCCCATGAAGAATTTAATTCTTGCCGTTCTCCTTTTCCTTGGTTTTACCTTAAGTGCCCAAGAACGACTGGGCTTAAGGATGGATAACTATATGGGAATAAACCAAGCCGCTCTCAATCCGGCATTCACCACCACTTTACCTTTTAGCTGGGATGTAAATATCATCGAGGTAGGTGTTTTTGCGGATAATAATTTCGGTTACCTAGAGAATACCAACCTCATTAAGTTAGCTAAAGGGGAGGAGGACATCGTTTCCGCCTTGGATTTTTCCGATGAGGCGCAGATTCCACCGAGTTCGGCCGTTGCGAATTTTAATCGAAACAAAAGGAATTACTACGGTCAGGCGGATATCCGTGTAACCGGACCTTCCTTCGTGGTGAATTTGGATGGTAAACATTCTTTTGGCGTGATTACCGCTTTTCGTACGTCAGGCGGCTCGAGAAAAATCCCGAATGTATTGGGTTATTATGAATTCGATGCCCAAGAATTAGACAATGAGTTTTTGGTAAAACCTTTTAAAACCGCCGCGGCTGCTTGGGGCGAAATCGGATTACACTACGGCTACCGTTCCGAGACACTTGAATCTTATACGGATAATCATTGGGCAATAGGCGCTACCGTAAAATACCTTGCGGGTTTTGAAGGAGCTTATTTTAATAGCTTACGCGAAACGGGACTAACCAAGATTACGGATAACCAACTCCAATTCGTTACGGGTGATGCGGAATTCGGTTTAACTACGGATTATGTTTACACCGAAGAATTTGATCGCCTTCGGGTAAACGGTGGTGGCTTGGGTATGGATATCGGTTTCATGTACACCATTTCCGATGACGCCGATGAGGGTTATAAGCTTAAATTAGGCGTAAGCCTTATAGATTTAGGATACATCCGTTTCCGGGATAACGCGGAAGTGCACCGCTTGGATGATATTAATCCTTATACCATTAATTTGGATCAATACGAAAGCATTACCACCTATGAAGCATTTATTGATCAAGCAAGTACGGATGTCCTTGGCGATCCTGATGCTTCCCTCCAAGGAACTTCCTTTGCCTTGGCATTGCCCACCGCTTTGAGTTTTCAAGCGGACTATGCCTTAACCAAGAATTTCTATGCTTCCGCCGTTTGGGTACAGCATGTACCCCTTGGAAACCGTCGTCTGGCTAGGACGGATTTAATAGCCTTGACGCCTCGATTTGAACACCGTTGGTTTGGCTTAGGGATTCCTGTTTCCGTCCTGAATTATGACCAGGTAAATGCGGGCTTATACCTTCGTTTAGCGTACCTGACCATTGGAACGGATAACCTAGGAAGTTTCGTGGGTAATAATAAGGTTTCGGGAACGGATGTGTATGTGGCTTTAAAATTCAATCCTTTCGCGATAAAAACGAAGGATAAAAAATTTAAGCGCACTAGTTACGGACGTAAAAAAGTAAGAGGTAAGCCCCAGAAATGTTATTTCTAACTTGTAAAAGGTCGTAATGACCGCCACCTTCCCTAGAATTAGAGTAGAGCCTTGTCCTAGGAGTTGGTCATATTTCCGGCTATCCTGTATCTTACGAGTATGAAAAAAGGCATAGCCATATTCGTTTCTTTTTTTCTTTTTACGATAACCGGATTTTCCCAAAACCTGTTGTGGCAACATGAATCCGGTGGCGGGGAAGACGATGGTGCCTTCGCGGTTTGTGTTACCGATGATGAGCATATCGTATTTACCGGCGTTACTTCCTCTTGGGATGATGACGTAACGGATTCCCTAGGAGGAACGGATATTTGGCTCGTAAAACTTTCCCCGGATTC
>JAHDDF010000236.1:0-1879 GCA_020629475.1 Saprospiraceae bacterium | reverse complement strand
GATTATTGGATTCTCAAACTGGATATTTCCGGGAATCTTCTTTGGGCTAAAACTTTTGGCGGTTCTTCCGAAGACAGAGCAAAGGCAGTGGATGTAACCGCCTTCAGTGAAATTATCATTAATGGAACCGCTTTTAGTGCGGACGGAGACGTTTCTAATCCACTAGGTGTAGTGGATTTCTGGATTTTGAAATTAGCACCAAATGGCGATTTATTATGGGAGAAATCCCTTGGAGGAACGCTCGCGGATCAAGGGAATGAAATCTTGGTTTTGAATGATGGAAATTACCTAGCCGTAGGAGAGGTTTTTTCTAATGACGTCAATGTTACAGGAAATCACGGCCTGACGGACTCTTGGATCGTGAAACTTGATCCTTCCGGGAATATCATCTGGGAAACGGCACTCGGCGGCAGTATGCCCGATTATGCCCTAGGGGCGGAGGAGGCTCCCGATGGAAGTATCCTAGTAGTAAGTAATACCCTGTCCGATGATGGAAACGTATCCGAAGCCCTAGGTGGTATTGACGTATGGTTCAATAAACTGGATGCCCAAGGACATTTGATTTCCGAAAAATCCCTTGGTTTCGACTTGAATGATATCGGGAATGATATCACGAGAATCGGACAGGATATTTACATTGTAGGAACGGTACAGGTAGATCATCTCAGACACGGGAATACCGATGTTTATACGGCAAGAATGACGGATGAAACGCTCTCATCCGAAATTATCCCCTTGGATTTTTCCTTGGATATTTTTCCTAATCCTGTCTCGGAAACATTAAATATTATTTCCGAAAAAGAGATGGCTAACGTCAGCTTGTACGACGTTGCCGGAAGGCAAATAATAACCCGGGAAATCCTCGGATTCCAAGCAAGAATTCCAAGGAGCGGATTCGCTCCCGGAAGCTATTTCTTAAAAGTCGAATTTGAAAACGGGCAAGAGTTTACCCGGTTGGTAGTATTCGATTAGAATTTATTCTTCGCCCTTTCCAACTGCTTCTTGGAAATCTTCATCAATTGTCCCCGGAAGAATCGAGGGAATAAACGTTTCATTCGATGTCCCATTCTTGCATTTCCGGGAAGGATGATGTGTAGTTTTCTTTTTCCTGCTTTTACCAACATCTCCTTCACGGCAATATCGGGCAATAGCTTGGTTTTCTTTAGCAATTTTTGACCGGCAGCTACGGCATCCCTTGAGCCGCGCGCATTATCCATGATTCCGGTCCGGATAAACGTAGGCATCACAACTGAAATATCTATCCCAAGCGGATTACACTCGTAATACAAGGTTTCCGACATGGAAATAACCGCTGCCTTGGTCATATTGTAAGGCGTCATCCTAGGAGGATTGGCGTAACCTGCCGCACTAGCGATATTGATGATGTGCCCGCTTTTTTGCTCCCTGAAAGTGGGTAAGAAGAAGTAGCAGCCATAGAGTACACCCATCTGGTTGATACCGATCATCCAATCGTAATTTTCCAAGGAATATTCATGAAATGCGCCACCATCTCCGATGCCCGCATTGTTGACCAAAAGATCAATCCCGCCCGTTTGCCCAAGGAAATCCTGAACGATTTTTTGATATAAATCCCTATCAGCTACATCCTGGATAAAAGTGATAGGCGTACCGCCAAATTCCTTGACCATAGCCGCGGATTCATCCAGTTTTTCACCATTGATATCCGACATACCTATGGTCCAACCGTCCTGAGCCAAAAACTTGCAAAAGGATTGCCCCAGTCCTGCTGCGGCACCGGTTACGAAAGCTCTTTTGTTCGGGTATCTCTTGGTGAGTTCTAACATGATTCTGGTTTAGATGTGTAAGATATAAGATGCAAAACGTAAGACGGCACAAGACCGGATAAATTCAAGTCCTA
>JAHDDF010000815.1 GCA_020629475.1 Saprospiraceae bacterium | reverse complement strand
TCACATATTTCAAAAGATAAAGGAGTGGTAAATACCGGGTGGACGATAAGGGTGGAGACAATCAAGGAATCACAACCCTCAATGGTTTGCAACATATCTTGGTAAACACCTGCCTCCGTTTGCTCCGCGCCCCCTAGGAACATGGACTCCCCTTCACATATTTCAAAGGTAAGCGGGGTAGTAAAGTTAGGATGGACGATTAACTCGGTTACCACCGTTGAATCGCATCCGTTTTGAGCGGTATAAACATCAGTGTAAGTACCGGCTTCCGTTTGGTTGGCGCCTCCTAGGAAAATACTTTCACCATCACATATTTCGGCGGTTTGCGGATTCAAGAAAACAGGTTTGACGATTAACTCGGTTATGATTACGGAATCGCATCCATGAATCGTAGGGTAGATATCCGTGTAAAAACCTGAAGTGGATTGGTTTCCGCCACCGACGAAGTAAAATTCCCCTTGGCAAATTTCAACCGTTTGGTTCTGTTGATAAACCGGATGAACCGTAAGGGTGGAAACAATAACGGAATCACAGCCCTCCACACTTTGAAGAATATCCGTGTAAACACCGGACTCGGTTTGCTCCGCGCCTTCCAAAAACATGGATTCACCCTCACATATTTCAAAAGATAAAGGAGTGGTAAATACCGGGTGGACGATAAGGGTGGACACGATAACGGAATCACAGCCCTCTATGCTTTGGAGTTCATCCGTATAAACACCGGACTCGGTTTGTTCCGCGCCTTCCAAAAACATGGATTCCCCTTCACATATTTCGAAGGTGAGTGGCGTGGTATAAATCGGATGAACGATTAATTCCGTTACCACCGTAGAGTCACAACCGTATTGGGATGGATAAATATCCGTGTATGTTCCTGCTTGGGTTTGGTTAGCGCCACCTAGGAAAGCGGATTCACCTTCACAAATTTCCCGTACCTCGGGATTCAAGAGATTGGGGTGGACAATCAAGGTAGAAACGATCAAGGAATCACAGCCTTCCACGGATTGTAACATATCCTGATACACCCCGGGCTGGGTTTGGTTGGCACCGCCCAAGAACATGGATTCGCCATCGCATATCTCGAAGGTCAAATCCGTTTGGAAAACAGGATGTACGA
>JAHDDF010000003.1:30058-37490 GCA_020629475.1 Saprospiraceae bacterium | reverse complement strand
AATCCGTCATTCGTAATTCGTAATTCGTCATTAAAAACCGTACGTCCAAGCGCATCCACAATTCGTAAATCAGCACCCGAAACTTCCCCTTGAAAACCAATCCTCACCTCCTTGGAAGACGGATTTTCAAAAATCATTTCAAAACCCAAATCCACCTCTTCTACGGAAGTGAAAATCATTCCCTCCGTAATATCGATTTCTTGGTCTCCTTGGATATTTACAAATTCATCCACTGTTCCGCTTTGCCAATAAATCGTAATCTTATCTACCGTTTCCGCCTCACCCAATCCGAAGTGTAATTTCCTGGAAGGTTGGGAGGCATAGCTAGCCCCGGAAATAACTTCATCGTACAAAATCTTATCCCCTACTTCCAGTTTCACACGTGTACCCACTGCATCACGATTTGCCGTAACACCTTCCAAATCAAGTGTTATCCAATGATTCCCTGTATCTTCTACATTGTGGAATAATTGGTTACCTCCGCTTCCTTGTCGGTTTGCCAAGAATAAATCCATCCTGCCGTCATTATCAAAATCCAAGGAGGCAAGACCAATTCCGTTATGTGAATTTCCTAGAGGAGAACCGGGTGCGGCGGTATTTTGAAATGTCCCGTCTCCTAAGTTACGGTACAATAAATTCGGTCGCATTGGCGGCACCACTGATTCATTGGCAATATAAATATCCGGGTAAGTATCATTATCGTAATCGAAGCAAACGATACCCCATCCCATGCCTAAATCCTCGATGCCCGCGGATTCGGAAACATCCGTAAAGGTTCCGTTTCCGTTATTCAGGAAAAGGGTATTGGCGTATAGGTTGGTAATATAAATATCAAGAAAACCGTTTTGGTCAAAATCCGCTACATCCACGCCCATTCCTTGGGCTTGTAAATCCACTCCGGCAAAAGCCGCGGCATCCGCAAAATAACCGAAACCCGTATTATTAAATAAAACAAAGGTTTGGTTGGCGTCGTGGGTTGCATAAATATCGGTATCATCATCTTGATCGTAATCAAAACAAATGGCACCCATTGATATTTTATTGTCCAATACGTTTGCGGGAACAGCGAAGTTGGTAAAAGTAAGGTCGCCGTTATTTACATACAAACGATTATCCTCAAGGATATTCGCCACGAATAAATCCAAGTAGCCGTCCTTGTTGTAATCGAAATAATTTAATGACCTTGCCTGAAAAGGATTATTAATACCGGCATCTTCCGTTATATCAATAAAACCGTCTCCGTTATTTAAATATAAAATATCATTGGCGTTCCGATTGGCAAGGTATAAATCTTGATCACCGTCATTATCTATATCTCCCCAAATCGCCATCATTCCTTCCCCGGTATCCGCAACACCCATTTCCGGCGCTACGTCCGTAAAGGTTCCATCACCGTTATTACGATAGAGCTTATTGGTTTCGCCATCTTGAATGGTTACGTATACATCCTCGAATCCATCATTGTTATAATCCCCTACGGCTACACCGTGGTTTTTACCCAGGTAGTCTATACCTGCCGCGGCGGAAACATCATTAAACTGGGCAATTTGCCCTTGGAGGAAGAAAGGGAAAACTAGGGCAACACTACATCCAAAAAAATAGCCACCCCGACACTTCGTTACAAAATACTTCAATGTAGAAACCATGATTTTGATTTTAATGAAGATAAGTGTCGGGGTGACTTCTATATCAGCCTACAACTTCACCCACTTACGGGACCAAGTCCCTTGGTCGGTACTTAAAGTTATGAAGTAAATACCGGCAGGCACCTCACTGTTCAAGGATTCCGAAAGAGAAATTTGATTTTGATTACCATTATACAAATCCATTACGTGCTTACCCATAGCATCCACTACGGAAATGCGGATATCACGAACCTTATCCGTTTGTAATGAAATATTCAAATCACCTCCCGACGGGCTAGGGGAAACCGAGAAGGTTTGTACCCATTCCGGTTCTTCCGTATTTACGTTGAAATTCGGGTTTTGTACAAATTGATCCGTGTAAACGGCATATCCTCCCGCAGGTAGATTAATGCTCATGTTGGTATCCGCAACGTTTAGTTCTTCGCCCGTAAAATACTCGTACCACGTTCCGGTATGGGTAAAGAACGGTTGGATGTCATTGGCTTGAACGTCAAAGTTCCCTACCACTATCGCATCACCGTTTCCGTGATTTAAGGTAACACGCTTCAATTTATTAGAAAGCGTGTAATTATAATCTGTCGTACCAAAGGCGTCATAACTTGTTTTGAGGTGCGCCATTGCCGCCCAAACATCGTATACTTTTCTTCTATTCGGATTTTGGAAGTAATCCCAACGGATAGGTTTCGCCGCCGTACGGCAGTCTTCATTAATCGTACCGTCAGGACAATAATTAATAGGATAATCATAACCTAACTCCCCGAATTGCCATATCATTTTAGGACCGGGAACAGCATATAAAAAGACACCCGCTAATTCGGAACGTTCCAAGGCGGTATTCAATTCTTGGATATCATACCCTGAACCTGAATTCCCGAATTCCAAACTTTTATACACCATGCGCTCTTCATCATGGGATTCCGCATAACCCACCAAGGTCGGGCCGTTCATATCACGCCAACCTACGGCATAATCAATCGCGGACAAAAAGGAAGTATATCCCATTGCCGCTTCCGTAAACTCATGGTTTCCGTTACCCCAAATCAACATACCGTAATCCGCTAACTCACGCTCTTCCGCGGCATCGGAGAAATGCTCAAGGATAACGTAGAAATCAGGATTAACACCCCAAATCACGTCAGCAGCGCGTTTTAGCAAATTAATTCTTGCGGCGTTGTATTGTCCCCAAACGCCTACATCCGTAGTAAAGGATTGCGTGAAGCCTTTTGACAAATCAAAACGGAAACCATCCAAATGGTATTCCTCAATCCAATAAGTCATTACTTGATCCAACCATTCTTGCGTAGCTATTGATTCATGGTCAAAATCAGAACCTACGTTGAAGGGGTGCGCGGGCGTTACGTTTAGCCAAGGATTCTCGGGTGCGGGACGGAAATTCACGTCATCCCAATACAACTGCGCCAAGGGGCTTTGACTAAATGCGTGGTTGTATACCACATCCACCACAACGGCGATATCACGGGAATGGCATTCATCAATAAATGCCTTGAACGCATTCTTGGTACCATAGTATTTATCCAATGCCATGTGGAAGGAAGGATTATAACCCCAAGAATCATTTCCTTCAAACTCGTTCACGGGCATCAGCTCGATTACGTTAATGCCTAAATTCTCCAAGTAATCCAAGGAGTCCATTAGGGTTTGGTAATCGTGACGATTGATAAAATCACGAACCAACAATTCATACACCACCATATCCTCTTCGGCAGGTAGGTTGAAATTATCGTGCTGCCAATTAAAGGCGGGTTCTTGGGTTTGGAATGCCGTTACGATTCCGGTTGTCTTGGATAAGGGATAAGGCTTTAAGTTGGGGTAAGTTTCTTCCGGAATCCAAGGGTCATTCCATTGATCCAATACCTTTTCGGAGTACGGGTCGGCTATTCTCAATTCACCGTCCACGAAATATTGGAAAGCATATTCCGTATTCGGGTCAAGACCTGTGATATCCAACCACCAAGTAGATGCATCGGAAGAGCGCTTCATGAAGTAGTTCAAATCCGGTTGCCAATCATTAAAATCACCGATTACGTAAACGTAGTCCTTGTACGGCGCCCAAAGCTGGAGGCGAACGGTATTGGCATCAATCTTATTGATTCCGTTCTTGGTACCCGGTGGTGGCTCGGAAATGGTAAGTGGTGGATTAACGATAATATTGAACGTATCGGAAACGGTATTACCGCCGGAAGTAGCAAAAGCCACTACTTCTTGTTGACCATCGCCCATTACGTCTATAGTGGTGTTTAAGGAGGTCGCTTGTCCTGTGGAGGCAGCAATTTGGCTACCGTTTAATTCAATGGTGATATCCGCGTCCGTGGAAGTACTTACGGTAACGGGAATTTGTTCTCCATCTTCGGCAAGTACCGTTTCTTCTCCAGGGGTGGTAAAGGTTACGATAAGACCGATATTCTCTTCGTAAATCGGGATAAAAATATCTTGATAATCTTCCGTCTTTCCTTCCAAAGAACCGTCTTGGTTCCTAAAAACGAAAGCGAGTTCCGTAACTGTTTCTTCTTGGGGAATGCCGTAAAAATCACGGATATTAATGGTCTTGGAATGGATGTCATTCCCTTCGGGAATCATCAATACATTGTTATCAAAAGTCCCCCAATTTCCCTGTACGAATTGCCAGCTTCCGGGACCGCCGGATTCCGTTATGGCTCCGGTATGCATAAATACGGGTTGGACTCCTTCCAATTCACCACTTCCTTGAGTGGCATCATAGTAAATGGTTACATCGTCATCAACGGTGGGAAAAGCAGGGTCCGTCCAAACGATTTGGGCATTTAGCCCTAGGGCAAGAAAACAAAATACGAGTAAGGGAAAAATGCGATTCATCAATCGAGAATTTTAGATATGGTGCTATTCTTAGAGGGAGGTCGTTCCGGGGAAGTTTTTCAAAATAGGAGTAGAAAAAAAGCAACTGCACGGTTAGGCACAGTTGCTTTTTATGATGGGTCAAATGATGATTACTGAACCACCAAACGACGGGTCAATCTACGGCCTTCAGCGTCCGTAAGGGTAGCGAAGTAGATGCCCGCGCCCATGTTATCAGCGGAAAGCTCAACGATATTTCCGGTAACGTTATTTACGGAAGTAATTACTTGACCGGTCATGTTGGTTACGGTCAAATCGTAAGAAGCTCCTTCATCGTTAGAGAACTCGATAACGGTTCTGTCGGAGAATGGATTCGGCTTGATTTCAAACTTATCCAATTCCAATACATCGCTGTTTGAAGTAGCAATGTAAGAATCGTCACAAGAGTTGAAAGTATAGATAGGAAGGATAGCGTCAGCGGATAATGCGGACCAATCGCTCTCACGATTGGAACCTCCTAGACCATTGTCAACACCACAGCCTTCATCAACAAATACGGTTGCGAAAGGTGTGCCTCCGCCACCTTCACCGCCATCATCAGTACCGGGTCCTCCGTTGAAGAACTTCCATTGGTACATTCCCGGTGCAACAGGAGTAGTTGCTTCGTAAACCGTTGGGTCGGAAGCGGAAGGTTGCATCTGGATATCTTGCTTGCTCCAAGGACAAGTCTCGAAAGCACCGGATACGTAAACACCTTCGGAAGAAACGATTTCGTTACCCATGTATACGCG
The DNA here is from genome assembly GCA_020629475.1 of Saprospiraceae bacterium. GTDB lineage: Bacteria > Bacteroidota > Bacteroidia > Chitinophagales > Saprospiraceae > JAHDCE01. The sequence continues at coordinate 32,221 of JAHDDF010000003.1, read as the reverse complement.
GAAAGTTACCATGTAGGTAGTACTTGCGGTAGGAACGGTATAATCCGTGTCACCGGAAACGTTTCCTTGATCATCAACGGTAAATGCACGGTTAGGTCCGATAATAATCCAAGCAGGAGAAGCGCAATCCGTACGGTCAGCACCCCACTCATAAGTAATTGGGTCATCACCTGCCTGAGGCATATCAGCCATTACTTGAAGTGTCCAGATGCCGTCACCCGCCATCATGTCACCATTGGTTCCGTCGTCATAACCGGCTACGGAAGACCAACCATCATAAGCTCCTTTGAAGGAAATACCGCCAATATCACTGTTGGAATCCGTTACGGTAAGTGTTACGGGAACCGCACCACCTGTCATCGGGATAGTGTGGGAAGTTTGTCCGGTTACCGCACATCCCGCATCAGCTACGAATTGCGGATTCGGGAATCCTTCCAAAAGCCAAGCATCGTTTTGATCAACGGCACCCCACTCATGGGTAGTTCCGTCACATGCCACGTTCATCGTAGCAGACCAAATGTTATCACCTGCAGTAGCGTCACCGTTGGTACCATCGTCATAACCTTGAACGTTAGCCCAACCGGTAGGTGTACCCTTGAACATTACCGAGGTAATGTCCGAATCGGCGCTGACGTCAATGGTTACTACCACGTCAGTTTGTGCCTGTACAAGTACCACGGCGATTACAAGAATAAAGAGTAGAGATAACTTCTTCATAATCCTCTAGATTTAGAAAGTTTGATTAATTCATTAAGATTGAATGGAGCAAGAGCGCTTCATTTTTATTGATAGTGTCATAATGACACACTAATATAATTAAAAAGGAATTTACTTGCCATTTATGATTCCTTAAATTGGAATTTTATTCCGTTCAAAGCGGGTTCAAACGGAATAAAATCATCAAAACTGTTTAATAGCTTACAAAACCGCTTATTTCAATTCTAGGACTTGGGTCGTAAATCCTTTGACTTTCAGGCTTTCACCAAGAGAAACGTTGGTTCCGTCAATGATGTTCATCGCCTTGGAATGCCCTTCCAAAAACTCCTTGAAACGAGCCAATGAAACATCGGCTTCCTTTTCATGGGTATTCATGATGACCATTACCTTTTTCCTAGCATTATGGCGGAAGTAAACGTAGACGCCATCTACCGGTACAAACTGGGTAAGCTCACCGGTTTGAAGGACTTTATTCTTTTTACGGTAGTTGGCTAAAGTCGTAACGAAATCATGGATTTCATTCTCGGCATCCGTCCTTCCCGATGCTTGGAATTTATTCGTTTTATCTTCCTTCCATCCACCCGGAAAGTCCTCCCGGACTTTACCATCAGGATCGGAATAGTTCTTCATTTTGATTTCCGTTCCGTAGTAAAGCATTGGTATCCCCCTCGTGGTTAATAAGAAGGCGATACCGGATTTGAACTTATCGTCATTCTCCTTGATCATGGAGTAAAAGCGGCTCAAATCATGATTATCCAAAAACACCACGTTCCTTGAGGCATCCTTGTATAAGAAGTCTTTTGCCAAGGTAAAATATACCCTTGCTATTCCTTCCGTCCATCCTTGCCCTCTATCCAATGCCTCATTAATGGCATAGTATAATTGGAAATCCGTAACGGCAGGCATATGGGAATTATAGCCTTCGGTTAGGTTGTTATCCTCCGTGAAATGGGCTTGTACCGCAGAGCCATGTACCCAAGTTTCCGCGAACATGTGGAAGTGCGGGTATTCATCCATAACCGCCTTGCCCCAATCCGCCATAAATGCTTGATCGGGGTAAGCATAGGTATCAATTCTATAACCATCCAAACCGGCGTACTCGATCCACCAAATGTTGTTTTGGATGAGATAGGTAGCCAGGTGCGGATTCCTTTGGTTGAGGTCGGGCATATGATGATCAAACCAACCATCGGACATCAATTTCTTATCGTATTCAGAGGTATGGGGATCCATTAAAGTCGGTGCGCGGTAGGTCGTTCTGGTAAACTCATCCCATTGATTCAACCAATCCTCCGAGGGAATATCTTCAATAAAGAAATGCTTATCGCCAACGTGGTTATGAATGATATCCATGATCATTTTGATACCGCGTTTCTCGCATTCATCCGTGAGTTTTACGAACAATTCATTATCCCCGAAACGGCGATCGATATTGTAATGATCCGT
>JAHDDF010000003.1:3727-29958 GCA_020629475.1 Saprospiraceae bacterium | reverse complement strand
GAATTGGCAAGCATGGCGTAAGGCATGGACAATATCGAACCCCAAGCAAAACCGATGCCCGCATAACAAAGGTGCAGCATCCAAGGCTCGGAGATAAAGTACAGACCCACAAAACCCAAGCCTCCAAGTGCAAGGGAAACGGCGTGTACCAACTTCTTATTGATTTGAACTTTGCTTGTAATAAATACCAACAGAAGGGCAAAGAGCATTGAAACTAAACCATATGTCCCCATGTAACCGCCCGCGCTTTTTGCTGCTGACTTATAGGCACTGTCCGCTTCGCAATAGGTATTTACTTCCCCTTGCATAGCTTTATCTACAACAAGCTTTGAAGGGAAATCACGCTTGAAACGTGCTATCTTTTTTCCTTCATCCGCCCCTTGAACTTCATCCGGGTATTTTAAATCAAAATAAGCCAACTGAGCCGTTTTTGCGGCAGGAGGCATAATGGCTTCCGTAGTAAATCCGTCTTGTATGGAACTCACGATTTGCTCCGTTCTTGTCTTGTCCGGGCTTTCCGCATCGAATACGTGCCCGGTCAAGGCGGGTGTAGCCATACTCCACATGGCGAAGAAGGCGAACCAAGAGAAAAATTGTACGATTCCCAACTGCAACATGGTCTTGGGCATACCCGCGATGTTCTTGAATATTTCGGTAACCCCATTGAAAAAACCGGCGCTTTCCGCTTTTTCCCGTTCGAATTCCTCCATGTCCTCAGGAGGGTATTCTTTGGTGGTAAGAATGGTGTAAAGTATCGTTAAAAAGAAAACGACTCCACCCACATAAAAGGCATACTTTACCGCCGGATCAACCGCTCCTCCACCTGATTCCGCTGCGGCAAAAAAGGCTTCGGAACAACCCGCAGCACTTTTTTCCTGTACACCAAAAACGGTAGTAATAAACCAAGGAAGATTACTTGCCACCCAAGTACCCACACCGATAATTAAAGTCTGCATCACGAAACCGTAGGAATGCTGTTCTTCCGGTAATTTATCCGCCACCAAGGCACGGAAGGGTTCCATTGAGATATTGATGGAAACATCCAGTATGAACAACATTCCTACCGCTATCCAAAGGGCGGGCGAATTGGGCACGACAAACAACGCCAAGGACGCCAAGACCGCACCGATGAAAAAGAAGGGGCGTCTACGTCCGAGTTTCGGGTGCCAAGTCCTATCGCTTAGATAACCGATGATGGGCTGGATAATCAATCCAGCCAAGGGCGCCATAATCCACATCAATGGGATTTCCTCCTTGGAAGCACCCAATGATTGAAAAATGGATGACATGAATCCACCTTGTAAAGCGAATCCGAATTGGATACCCAAAAAGCCGAAGCTCATGTTCCATATGTCCCAAAACGATAACCTTGGCTTAGCCATATCTTTTGTTTTTAGATGTAAGACAAAAGACGTAAGATGTAAGACCGTTTAGTTCGTAAACCCTCTCATTTAGTCGAAACCTTAGATTGAGTCTTACGTCTTACATCTTAAGTCTATTCTTCTACTCCGACGCCATCACTACGTAACCCCAAGGGGCTAATGTTCCTTTTCCTTGTCCTTCGCTTAAGTATTCAGGCGGAGTTTCCATTCCTTTAGGTAACGCGTAGGCTTGTTCTTTATCGGATAGGTTGATGACGGTGATAACGGTATCATCCCCCTTGGTGCGCTTGGCTGCGTAGATTTTATCATTGCCTACTTCCAAGCGTTCAGGATTGGCACCGTGGATGCCGTTTCCTAGGGCACCGTTTTCGTGTTTTAGGGTATTCAATTTCTTGTAGAAATCCGTGAGTTTATAATCTCCCCACTCGATTTCGTCCTTGTAAAAGAAGGATAAGGTATCCGGCATTCCTCCCTCTTGACCGGAATAAATTAAAGGCATTCCGTCAAAGGTGTGGGTCATTACCGCTAGGGCTTTTTGTGCATCTCCTAGGATTTTCGGGAAATTATGCCAGGAATTTTCGTCGTGATTGGTGGTGAAGTACATGGTGACGGCATCCTCCGGGTATTTTTCGGATTGTTCTTTTTGGTATGCCCAAACATCATCTACCGTCTTTTCCCCATTGGACAATCCCTTGATCAAATCCTTGTATCCCCAGCCATAATTCATGTGAAAACAAGATTCGAAGTGCTCAGGGACATTATCCCATTCCGCTAACATGAATACGTCTTTTTCCGCGTTCAATGCCTTACTTGCCTGTGCCCAAAAATCATTGGGAACAAAACCCGCTACATCGCAGCGGTAACCGTCTATCCCTACGTCCTTCACCCAATACGTCAATGCATCAATCATGGCAAGGCGCATATCCGGATTGTCATAATTTAGATCCGCTACGTCGGTCCAGCCCGTCGGGCTACCCGAATTGGGATCTAAAGGATGGGTGATGGTATCATTATCATAGGTATACCAATCCGGATTTTCCGTAATCCAAGCATTGTCCCAAGCGGTGTGATTGGGTACCCAATCTAATATAACCTTCAAGCCTAGCTTGTGGGCATCATCCACCAAGCCCTTGAAATCCTCGGTTGTTCCTAAATCGGGGTTAACCGCTTTGAAATCCACAATGGAGTAATAACTCCCCATTGTCCCTTTCCTCTTTTTCTTTCCAATGGGATGGATGGGCATGAACCAAAGGATATCCACGCCCAAGTCCTTGATACGCGGCAAATCCTCCCTCACTTTTGCCAATGTTCCCTCCTTGGAATATTGCCGGGTATTCACCTCGTAAATTACCGCGTTCTTTGCCCACTCCGGCATCGCTTTTCTTTTGTAGGTATCTACTACGGCAGGTTTGTCCGGCGTTTCGGGTGTTTCAACGGTAGGATTACAGGAAACCAGGAAGGCTCCCGCAAACAACAAAGGCAGTAAATATTTCTTCATCATTCGATTAATTCTTGAGTATGGCGAACCCGTCGGCAGGGACGGTGATTTTTAGTGTAGACCCTTCAATGGTCGGTTGTTCCGTGCCCCAATTTGAAGTGTACTCCCCTTGGAGAAAATCGGGTAATTCAAGTTCTATTTCCTTGGTATTTCCTTTTCGGAAAACAAAAATCCTTACTTGACCGAAGTAAACCCTGGCATAAGCCAGAACATCTTTATCCGTCTTCAGCATATAGGTATCACCATAGGTTAGCGTAGGATCATTCTTACGCATTTGCGTCAAGCGAATAACACGCTTCCTTAGGTTTTCCTCTTCCGGTTTTAAATCCGTAAAGCGCATCATCCGGCGATTATCCGGATCACTTCCGCCTACCATTCCGATTTCATCCCCGTAGTAAATGACGGGAACACCCGGAACACTCATCAGGAATGCCATCATGGACGTTAGTTTTCCGTAACCGCGCTTGTCCAGTACTTGGATATCACGGGCATACCCCGCTTCCTTGGGATCTTCATCATAACGTACCGCCTTGGAGGCATAACCCATAAAACGGGTTTGATCATGATTTCCTGAAATGTTCCCCATTGACGTATGGTACCCGAAGTAGTCAAATGTTTCACGCATGGCATTGGCGATATCCAAAAGGGAACCATCGTCCTTAGCGAAAGCGTCCCTTGCCGTGAAATGCAGGTTAAAGTCGAATTGTGCATCCACTTGCCCCGAACCGATATAGGTTGAAATCAACTCATTGCTACCATAGGTTTCCCCGATTTGATAAATGGGACGTCCTTCCTCGACAATGATTTCGTTCTTGATTTTCTTGGTCAGATAACGCCAAAACTCCTCCGGGATGTGCTTGGTGGCATCGTGGCGATAACCATCCAAGTTGAATTTTTTTAGCCAATAAAAAGCGGAATCCGCTTGTAGTTCTATTACTTCGGGATTGGACAAATCCAAGGTAGGCATAAAGGTATCGAACCAGGTAGTTAGCCGTTGTTCATCCCAAATTCTGATATTCTTTGTCCCGTCAGGCAAATCCAATTGCGTTGCCCATTCGGGATGTGCCTTATAGATGGGATGTTCCTCATGGACGTGGTTACAAACGTAATCCAAAAGGACGTTTACATCATCACCGTGGGCGGCGGAAACCAAATCATGGAACTCCTCATCCGTCCCGAAACGGTGATCAATTTTGGATGAGGAAATGGGCCAGTAACCGTGATATCCGGAATACCATCTCCTTGGTTCCGGGAATTCTTGATATGCTTTTAAGGGATTCTGCGTAATTGGCGAAAGCCAAAGGGCGTTGATGCCTAATTCATCAAAATAACCGTCCTTGATTTTTTGGGCGATTCCTGATAAATCACCACCCATGTAGTTTTGGATGGGCGTTAATCGTTCATCTTCTAGCGGATCATCATTATCCTTGTTTCCGTTATTAAAACGATCCACCAAGGCGAAATACATGATTTGCGCCTCCTTGTCCTTCCTTGAGAACTTAGACGCGTCCATTACGGGTTCACCAAAGTGAAGCGGGATTTTGATATCGTTGGAACGTCCGGCATCACCTTCCGCAAAAACACGGATGAAAGACCGTTCTACCTTTTTTGCATTAGCAGGAATCGGAATAAAAATTCCTTCCGGTGTCTTTTTGGTTTCAAGCAAGGAGTTTTCCCAAAAGGCGATGGTATACTTTAAACCGTGGGTATTGCCCAGAACGACTTCGCCTCCTTCAATGGATTTTGGATACAGAAACGGCAAATCCTTTAAATCAGGTTTCTTTACCTCTAGAATAGAGTTAAAGCCGCCCATACCATTACTTATCTTTTCGGGATTTGCGGGATCAAGTATCCACTCGCCATCCACTACGACCTGATAAGGGTATCTCCCCGGATTGAGATTCAAATCCACGGACCAAACATTTCCTTCCTTGGTCATGGGTGTGTTTGCCGGATTCCAATTGTTCAAATCCCCTACCAGTTTCACGGATTCAACGGTCTTCCCGTCAGGTACGGTATAGCTTAGGTTGACCTTTTTCCGCAAGGATTTTTTCACGAGAAAATCATAGTCGAATCCATCCACGGTCATTGTCATGGTAAACAATGACGGAGCGTTTTCACCAGCTTCCATTTCCAAGCGTTTCTCATCCGAGAAGAACGTATGGCTTACATTTTCAGCATTGATTTTTACCCCGGTGATCTTTAGCGGATCCAAGAAGTAATCCTCAAGATTTACGACGGTCATCCCGTCGTTCAATTGTATCGGGGAAGCAAGTCCGACGATTTCCGATTTCTTGGGAAGTTCAAGTTTAACACCCGAACCGGAAGGTTCGCAGGAAGAGAAAAACCATAGGCTTATCGCCAAGAAAAGTATTGCCCGAAAGGGAAAAGAGGATCCTGCTTTCATTTTGTTTCAATTTACCGATTTCAACTACGCGGAAACCAATTCCTCCATTGCCGCCTCAACATTTGAGGAAGCAGGAATTGTGTGTTCCTTTCCGAAAATAAGCAAGGAAATCGGTTGATCGGTCTCATTTTGAACGATGACCGAATTTCTTTCCACGCGAATACTCAAATGATTGCCACGGAAACGGATTCTGAATGCGCAGGCATTCCAATTCTTGGGAAGGAAAGGATTTAGACTTAAAGTCCCGTTATCCAAGGCGACCCCGCATAATCCTTTCACGAAAGCCATCCATGTCCCGCCCATACTTGTGATGTGCAGACCGTCCTCCGTATCGTTATTATAATCATCCAAATCCAAGCGCGCCGTACGCAGGTACATTTCGTACGCCTTCTTCTTCCTTCCGATCCTTGCCGCTAAAATAGCGTGGATACAAGGGGAAAGAGACGATTCATGTACCGTCATGGGTTCGTAGAAATCGAAGTGCCGGGCAATGGTTTCCTTGTCGAAATCATCCTCGAAGAAGTACATTCCTTGCAAGGTATCCGCCTGCTTGATGTAGCAGGAACGAAGGATGCGATCCCAAGACCAATTTTGGCAAATGGGATATTCATCCTTGGGAATATCCGAAGCAGGAAGAAGCTCCTTATCCAAGAAACCATCTTGTTGTAAGTAGACATCCCTTTCGGCATCATACGGGAAGTACATATTGGCAATGATATCCTTCCAGCGTGCCGTTTCCTTGTCCTCCTTGAAATCCGTGTGCGCGGCAAGAAGAGAATAGGATTCCAAGAAATTACCCTTGACGTACTTAATCGCCTCCAAGGTATATTTCATGGTCCACACCGCCATGTAGTTGGTGTGCCAATTGTTGTTGATGTTGTTCTCGTACTCGTTGGGGCCGGTTACGCCCAACATCACGTACTTTTTCTTTGCACCGGAGAAATTCACGCGCTGGCTCCAAAAACGGGAAATAGCGATAAGCACTTCCAAGCCATGCGTTACCAAGTAATCTTGATCGCCGGTGTATCGGATATAATCATAAATGGCGTAGGCAATGGCACCGTTTCTATGGATTTCCTCGAAGGTAATTTCCCATTCATTGTGGCATTCCTCGCCGGTCATGGTAACCATTGGGTAAAGGGCGGCACCGTCCTTGAAACCTAATTTCGCCGCATTTTCGATTGCCTTTTGCAAATGGCGATGGCGGTATACCAAGAGGTTTCTTGAAATTTTTGGATCCGCTGTTGCCAAGTAGAACGGCAGACAGTAAGCTTCGGTATCCCAATAGGTACTTCCACCGTATTTCTCACCGGTAAAACCTTTGGGACCGATATTCAAGCGCTCATCTTCCCCTGTGTAGGTTTGGTTGAGGTGGAATATGTTGAAGCGGATACCTTGTTGAGCGGCAACATCACCGTCTATCTTGATATCGGATTCTTTCCATTTTGCTGCCCAAGCACTTTTCTGTTCTTGGAACAATGCTTCAAAACCGGAGTCATGAGCAGCTTTTAATACCCGTTCCGCTTCCGCTTGGAGATTGTTCTTATCATGATTTTCCGAAGTAACGATAGCCGCATATTTCAGTACGGTTAATGTTTCGCCTTCGGAAACTTGGACATCCGTATCAGAGGACACGAATTTTTCACGCTTGTGGGCGTAGGGAGCGATATCCGCTTTTTTGTCATTTAAAAGGACATCGTATTTCATGCCCGCACAAACCAAATACTCGGTCTTGCGGGTAATGGCTGAAACGTAACCTTCCGTTTGGTGGATTTCCTCGCTGACTTGATCCCAGAACTTTTCATCGTAATTAGAATCCTCGTTTTCCACATCGAAATCCAAGTAGGGCTCCACATTGATTTTGCCTGAAAAATCCAAGGGCGTTATCGAATAGGAAACGGCTCCTACTTCCCTTCTTTTTATGCTGCAAAAACGCTTGGAAACGATTTTGATTCTGCCCGCGTCCACTTCGGCTTCCACGGTTCTTTCCAAGTAACCGCCTTCCATATTTAATTCACGGCGGAAGTATAGGATATCCGCTTTTGCCAAATCCAACTTTTCTCCGTCAATGGTAATATTAATCCCAATCCAATTCACGGAATTGAGGACCTTGGCGAAGTATTCCGGGTAACCGTTTTTCCACCAACCCACACGGGTTTTATCCGGATAATAAATCCCTGCCAAATAGGAACCTTGAAGCGTATCACCGGAATATTCCTCCTCGAAATTTCCGCGATGCCCCATATAGCCATTGCCCAAGGAGCAAAGGCTTTCGGTAATGCGATTCCACTCCGGTTTAAAGCCTTCCTCTATGACTTTCCAATCGTCGTGCTTGATGTAATTCTTCATTGCCGATACTATTTATCCGTTCCGACTGTCGTCGATAGTTTTTCAAAAATTCCGGTATCTACCCCATCGAATCCGGGCATGACATAATCCGCCTTTCCCAAGACCTCTTGCTCCCCGATTCCGATGCAGAACATGCCTCCCGCCTTTGCCGCTTCTACACCTTTGGGCGCGTCTTCAAAAACGAGGACGTTTTCCGGGCTTACGCCCAATGCTTCCGCTCCTAAGAGAAATACTTGAGGATGCGGTTTTCCTTTGGTGGTTTTTGAACCGTCTATGATGGTTTCGAAATAGGACGTTAGCCCTACCTTATCCAAAATAGTAGGCGCGTTTTTTGACGCGGAGCCAAGACCGATTTTTATACCTTCCGCTTGAAGCCCATCCAAGAAGGGCTGTATACCGGGAAGGATTTCGGACTCATCCATTTCATTGATAAGTTCCAAATACCAATCGTTCTTTTTTGCCGCTAAGGCAATGCGCTCCTCCTCGGATTTTTCAACGCCTCCCATTTCAAGGATGAGTTCCAAGGATTTCATCCGGCTTACCCCTTTAAGGGTTTCGTTTTGCGCTTCCGTAAAATCGAAACCTAAGGAATTGGCGAGTCTACGCCAAGCGCTGAAATGGTATTTTGCCGTATCAACGATGACGCCGTCCAAATCAAAAATGCATGCGCGGATTTCCACTTCTCTCATTCGAAACATTTGATTATACAATGGGGAGAATGGCTTTTTTTATTTGCCTATTTAACAAAAATAGGATTTTTTTCGAGATGTGTCACTTTGACACTAAGTTTTTCCGGTGCAACCTTGGAATCCGTTCCTTCGTCTTGCTAAAAACTCAAAATCCCAAGGCGTAATTATGCGAATTTATCCAATGCTGTTTCTTGTACTTCTTCCTCTTTTACTCAATGCTCAAATTCAAAAGCAGGACATTGAATCCATGCTATCCTTTCAAGGGGAATTCCTATTTTTTTATAATGATGGTTCAAAGACCCAACCTAGCGGATTCCTTTATTTTGAGGGAGGTGTTTTATGCGTCAAACAAGGAGGGCGGAAAATAGACATTGACACCCTGAAATATATTCCGCCTAGATATGTGGATGACTCCAACCGGCATAAATTGATAAGAAAGGAGTTCAAGGTCTCTATACCTCACGACAAGGCAGGTTTAATCGTGATGGACTCTACAAAGCACCGAGAAGATTCAGGCTTTTTTCCCGAGGAAAAGAAGTTCCGCATTCATCATTACGATACTTCCACCGTTACTCGAACCTTGATTCGTTATCTTCCAAAACCGGAATACCAAAACGATCCGGAGCTAAAATATTACCTACAGTATTTGCCTAAGATTAAGGCACTTTCAAAGCCTGAATTTTATTGGATTTCGGAAGCGGAATTCATAAATCGTGGAAACGTTCTTTCCCAAGAAAACATTGAATACATTCATTTCCCCGAAGGGTATTATAATTATGAAATTCCTGTTTACGGTGCTTCCCCGGATATTACCGTGAGGGAAGTCAGTATTGCTTTTTGGGACTTGGGTTATTCAAGGACCATTGTTAGCCAACTTAATAGTGAATTAAAAGCGGCTATCACCCAATTTCAAAAAGACAATGGCTTACCAAGTCATTGTTTTCCTTTTGCCGAATCATGGAAATACATAATGGAAGATTGATTATTTTTCGTTTATGAAGGACCCCTTGTTACATCGTGGAAATATTCCTTTCTACCATAAAAAAACGGAAGCGGAATTCAAGCAGGATGCTTATGAACGCTATGATGATATGGTGGTAAGACAATCCTTACTTCATCTTGCGGATGAGCTTTGGGGTAGTTATCCGATGCAAGGAGTGCTTGATTTTGCACAAGCATATTATCCGGAAATCCAAGGAGGAAAAATCTTGGAAATCGGTTGTGGTGTTGGTCGTTGGATTGCTGATTTAGCCATGCAATTCCCGGGCTCCGAATGCTTCGGGATGGATTACAGTTATCAAATGTTGAAGCGGGCGCATGAATTTTGGGTTCAAGGCAAGGAGATAGAAATCCGGGCGGAGAGATTCGGATTTTTAGGCAATCAAAGTTTCAAGGGTAAGACCATTGGAAATCTTCATTTTGGTTTAGCAAAAGCGGAAGCACTTCCTTTCGAGGATAGTAGCGTGGATTTGATTTGTCATTCTTTTCTCATTGATCGATTGGATGAACCGATTGAGGGAATCCGGGAAATGCGCAGGGTCTTGAAACCCCAAGGGAAGGTTATTATGGTTAGCCCTTTCAATTTCTCCAAAGGCAAAAATTGGAAACGGTTTTATCCGCTTGAAAAATTCAAGGCCTTACTTGAAGAATCAGGTTTTGAAATTATTGAAGTTCAAGAAGGAATTAGCGTTCACGAGCCCTTGGATATTCACGGGAATCATATCTCTTGGAATTGTGTGGGCTTGGTAGCGACAGGATGATCCCTTCGGAGCATTCCTTTAGCCATTGAGTCCTCTAAAAAATTATCCTTTTCTACTCTTACGGTTTTTTACGCCTTGTTTTAATACGTAATAATCCAAGAAGTAAATCACTTTCAGGCTGAAGGTATTTCCTTGAGGCGCTTCATTGAACAAGGAGAAATTTTGGAAGTAATTTACGTCTGTACGTTCATCATTTCCGAATAGGACTGAGTACTTATAGGTAAAGATAATATCACTTCCGGGTGCGAAACGCCAGCGGTACACCAAGTCCAAATTCAAGGCATTGTAAACGAAATCTTGGTTCCCGTCGTAATCGGAAGGAATCAAGTAACCCTCGTCATCCAAGAAATTATAAGAGTTGTAATTTACTTTAGACCAATAATGACGTAACCTAGCGTTCACCCCCATTTGGGCATTAAAAATGAGTCCTCCGTTCAAGGTATTGATAAGAGTATTTACGTCCCTCAAACCCATTACACTATTACCGTTATCATCGAAGGTGGCGAAACCGGCTTGGTTGAATTCACGGATGGATTCCGTTTCCCAAACAAAGGATAAGCGATCATTCACCCGAAAGCGAGGTGAAAACTCCCAACCCAAGGCAGACAAATTATAACGATTTGCTTTTCCGTAACGGAAGCGGATATCGTAGGCAAAAGGCTTACGATAATCCGAGGACACCCAAGTCCCGAACATGGCGTAAGCCGGTTGATTTAAGCGTGTTTCAAAATCAAAAACCCTTGGTTCAAAATAATCATGCTGATCCACAGGCTGGATTTCCAACCATCCACCGAAGGCAAAGAATTTTTTGGTAATCCAAAAATTATCCAGATTAACCCTGAATTGATCAAAAAGATTAGGCTTAAAAAGCCTCCTGTAACTAATTTCAATTCCTCCTCCGGCCCGGTTGAATGCCCCAAAAGGTTCAAATTGGGTGAAGTTTGCCCAAGCAAACGAGGTTTGTTCGTTCGGGTTGAATAAAAACCCTAAATCATTGGGATTAAAGGTTTCCGATTCCACGATATACGTAGCCCCATAATTCAGCTTTCCGCCCGTTTTTGACATGGACAAACGATAAGAATAACCAAATTCATCACCTCCGTCATCCTCTACCCCAAAGCGTAGGGATTGACGATAATTCCCATTGAAATTAAACGTCCTTTTTTTGTTGTTCGCGTTTACGGTTACCGCCGTGGAATTAGCATCATACGTATCCCCGAAGCGGAAAGTATTGGCATTGGTAAGGGAAACGGAGGAATTATTTTTCAGGTTTTGATCAAAGACCAATACGTTATAATTGGTCAAGGGATTGGTCTCGATTTCCCGGATTCCACCCGAGCTGTTTTCAACGGTAGCAAAGGTTTTCCCAACAATGGCATTGAACACCCCTATTCCTAAACCTGAACCGGTTCTACCGGATAGTTTCAAGGCATTTATCAATGGAGTTTCTATAGGATTAGAAATGATTTCCTCATCATCCTCCAACTCATCATAAGCGGAACTAAAACCTACGGGCAAACCTCCTATTCTCCTAGAATAAAACAAGCCTCCCTTATTGAACAACTCCGTTCCTTCCGTGAAGAAGGGACGATTTTCATCAAACCTTACCTCAAAAGGGGAAAGGTTCAAGACTTGGTTATCAGATTGGACTTCCCCAAAATCCGGGATAAGGGAAACATCCAAGGTAAATGCATCGGTTAAGCCGTACTTGATATCCATCCCGGCACTGAAATTACTCCCCGAGGAAACCCTCGGGGATGCGGAAGGATCAGATAATACTTCAAAATTAGCCGCAACAAAAGGCGTTGCCTGCAACCGAACCGGTGCCTGAACCGAATTGATTCCTTTCAGATTACCGAATTGATTAATCGTACCGTCAATATTAGGATCGATCTTATTCCACCAAGAATGGGCTCGATCCCTTCGGACCATTCGCTTGAAATTAATGTTCCAATCTTGCTCCTCCGCATTGGGGAAACGGAGGGCGGAATAAGGAATTGCCATTTCCACCACCCAACGATCATCCGATAATTGAACGTCGCTTCGCCATACGGCATCCCAGTTTTTATCCGCGCCCGTACTTGAAAATTTTACATCATATTGGACACCTGCGGCAGAAACGGAAAAAATCAATGCATCCACACCACTGCGGTAACTATCAAAACCTACCGCGAACCAATCCGTATTCGTTTGCCCGAAAGGATCGCCGCGAAAGCGGTTGGTTCCTTCATCCCTCAAACAAAGCTGTCGCAGGATGCTATCCTTGGAAACATCATGCATGATACCCGCGACGTATACGTTTACGTTATCGTATAAAATCTTAACCTCTGTTTTGTAAGGTGACGGAGTATTAGGATTAGGATTAGATTCCGTAAAATCGGTTAGTACTTGGGCCTTTTCCCAAGCGGACTCATCCAAAACGCCATCAATCTTTATGGAAACATCCGTTCGGGAGGCTATACCTTGCTTTGCCTCTTGTTGGGCGCTACCCCATCCGGGGACAAATAAGAATAGAATGAAAAAGAGGTAGAAGAACTTCTTCATGGGTTGGTTTCGTTTTCGATCCCCTAGGGAGCGATAAATTGCTTGACGTCGTAATAATTAAACCAAATGTAATGCCATTGGTTTTTCCTATGTTAAATAGATGCTAAAAAACAATCTAGGACGCATCCCCAAGACGTTTTTACGCATTTCTATAAACGAACAAAGGCTTTTTTGCATCCTTTTATCTACATAGGACTCATTCTAGAGGACTATTACCCAAAACAAATATTCGATAACATCTTATGTAATCCCTATTTTTGCACATCATTGTTGAAAGCATAATCTGACCATGAAGTATTTGAATTTCTCCGTCGCGGTTTTCACCGCGATTATTCTCCTTGCCGGATGCAAGGGGTCCAGAGACCTTATTGAAGCGGAGCCCTTCGAGGAACGCCTGTTAGACGAAATTACCGTAGAAGCTATTCCGGCGGAAGAGGAGGAAACCGTTACCTCTTACGAACTTGCGGAATACAACCCTTCCTACACCAGAACCAATGATCTTATCCATACCAAATTGGATTTAAAATTTGATTGGAGCAAACAGCATGTTCTAGGAAAAGCTTGGTTGGATTTCAAACCTCTTTTTTACGATACGGATGAACTCTCCTTGGATGCTAAAGGATTCGACCTGCACAAGGTCCAAGTAGCCGGCAAAGATGCCAAGTACGATTACAAAGATGAAATCCTGACCATACAACTCGGAAGGACTTATTCCTCGAAGGAAAAGTACCAAGTATACATCGAGTACACCGCTAAGCCAAACGAGCGTAAATATGGCGGAAGTGAAGCTATCACCTCTGAAAAAGGATTATTCTTTATTAATCCTGAAGGAAAAGAAGCCGACAAGCCTAGCCAAATTTGGACCCAAGGGGAAACGGAGAACAATTCCGCTTGGTTCCCTACCATTGATAAACCCAATGAAAGAACGACCCAGGAAATCACCTTGACCCTGGAGGACAAGTACAAGACCCTTTCCAATGGTCTTTTGAAATCCAGCAAGAAAAACGCGGATGGTACCCGTACCGATTATTGGGTAATGGATATGCCGCACGCACCTTATTTGTTCGCGCTTGCCATTGGTGAGTTCGCCATCGTTAAGGACAAGTGGGGTGATTTGCTTCTTGAGTATTACGTGGAACCGGAGTACGAGAAAGACGCTAAGGCGATTTTCTCCAATACGCCTGAAATGTTGACTTTCTTCTCCGATTTCATCGGTGTGGAATATCCTTGGCAGAAATATAGCCAAGTAGTGGTTCGTGATTATGTTTCCGGTGCAATGGAAAACACGACTGCCGTAATATTCGGTGAATTCGTACAACGCCACGAGCGTGAATTAATCGACAACCATAACGAACGTATCGTGGCGCACGAGTTGATGCACCACTGGTTCGGTGATTTGGTAACCTGTGAAAGCTGGGCGAACTTGACCATGAACGAAGGCTTCGCCAACTACTCCGAGTATTTGTGGTTCGAGCACAAGTACGGACGTGACGCGGCGGATTATCACCTTCTTAACGAGCAGCAAGGATACTTCGGTTCAGCCATGCAACAAGGTATGCACCCGCTTATCCACTTCGGTTATGAGGACAAGGAAGAAATGTTCGATGCCCACTCCTATAACAAGGGTGGCGCTATCCTTCATATGTTGAGGCATACCGTTGGAACGGACGCATTCCGTGAAGCACTTCAGGTGTACTTGGAGCGTAATAAGTTTACCGCCGTTGAAGCACACGATTTAAGAAAAGCATTTGAGGACGTAACCGGACGTGATTTAAACTGGTTCTTTAACCAGTGGTTCTTCAGCCAAGGGCATCCTTCCTTGGACATCCAGTACGGTTATGACGAGACTACGGGTGAAGCTATCGTTGCCATAGAGCAGGTACAAGACGCGGAAGATCATCTTCCGATTTATATCCTTCCGATGGCGGTTGATATTTATACGGGAGCCGGGAAAGCCCCTGTAAGAAAGATGATTGAAATGCGTGAGCGCCAACAAGAGTTCCGTTTCAAGGTAGCCCAAAAGCCTTCCTTGATGATTGCGGATGCGGAGCATGCTCTTTTGGCGGGTATCAACGAGGAAAAGACGGAAGAGGAATATATTTTCCAATATGAAAACGCCAAGCTTTTTAAAGCTCGTTTCAATGCCGTATTAAATCTAAGGAGCGCCAAGACCGATGCAGGAAAAGCCATTATGAAGAAGGCGTTAAAGGATCCTTTCTGGGCTATCCGTAATACGGCTTTGGCGGGTGTGGAAAAAACACCGGAAACACTTTCCGTTATTGCCGAAATGGCAAAGAACGACCCTCGTTCCCAAGTAAAATCCTCGGCTATACTTGCTTTGGCTGAAACAAATGACGCACAATACGTCGGCATTGCTAAAAACGCTATTGAAAAAGAGCGCGCTTATAATGTAATGGCGGCCGGATTGGAGGCACTGACCCGCTTGGATAAAGCCGCGGCTTCCGAATATGCAGCAAAACTCGAGAATGAGGAAAACGGAAGTATCATATCTTCCGTCGGGAAAATTTACGCGGAGAACGGGGAATCCGGCAAAATGGAATTCTTTGAGAAAAAATATAAGAAAACGGATGGTTACGGTGCCATTGATTTCTTGGAAAGCTACGGCAAACTTGCTATCGGAGGCGGAACGAATACCATGTTGGAATCATCGGAATTCCTAGGAGGTATCTCTACGGATATGAGCACGAGCCCTTGGTATAGATTTGGTGCTACCAAGACCATCAATGATCTTTATATGGCTTTCCGCGCCAAGGGTGATAATGCCAACGCCATTAAAATGAAAGGCCTCATTGATGACATCAAATCCAAGGAGACCATGGGGCAATTAAAAAGCCTTTACAACAATTTTGGTCTATAGGATTTTGATCGGCAAAGCAATACGAATCAATATTTAAGTGATATTCATTTTTTTGATTCAATATTACCTTTAATGGTAAGCGCACGGAATGAAAACATCCGTGCGCTTATTTTTTTAGTTAAAAAACACCTGAAAAAAGTAACCTGGCAGTATTTGCTGCGTAATAAAGGTGTATCGATTTTATTTATCTCCCAATTAACACCCCTAGGCGGTACTCCCTCCTTCAGTTTAGCACCGCCATTTATTGCACTACAATAACCATTTGAAAACTTCGTCGGCACGACCATTGCTATCATAATCACTTTGAATGCGTGGTAATGGCCTAAAGAGGCTATTGATCGTATTCACTAACCCACTGAATTTGCCATGAAGGATGCGAAGAGGAAGACCTCAACCGTAAAAAAGCCCAAGCATACGGTTAAGGTGAGTAAAGAGGAAATGAAAAAATCACCCAAGGTAACCGATGCCGGTTTCGTATGGGTGGGATAAACTTCCTGTTGAAGAATTACAAGGCGGAATTACCCTTTTGAGAATGAATTTCCAAGAAAAGAAATACGGTACTGTCCCTTTACGGGGCATGTTACTTGTTATTCGTCATCTCCTAGGTTATCTATTTCGGTTATGGTGTCAACGGTACCGAACTCCCTCTCCAATTCCATTTGGAGTTCCCGCTTTTTTCGTTCGCTTTTTTCGAACTCTTCCTTTACCTCTCGCTTTGCGGATTCCATTTTATAATCCTCGATATTCCCGTAAATCCGATAATATAAGTTGAACAAGCCGTTCTTTGCCTTTATCGGTTTTGCACCGGGACGTTTGAACAGTTTTTTCATGACTACCTGCCCCGCATTTACTTTCACGTTGTAATTGATCTCGTTTTCATACGTATGCTCACCGGAAAGGGTTAGGTTAATCGCGTTGTTTTGGATTAACATTACCGGAATATTTAAGGTACTGTTTTTCACCTCTAACCAGTTCCTTGTTTTTGTAAAGCGAACGTGCCTCAAATCGTCCAATTTCACGAACTTTGAGAACTCCTCCAACATCCCGAATTTCACTAGCTCCCCATCACGGATGGTCAGATCGGAAATTACGTGTAAGTCATCCATAAGGAAGTTACCTTTTTCATCCCAAAACGCCTTAATGCCTATTATGGCATCCAATCTTCCCCTGATGTTTTTATCCGTTATATATTCTTGCCCGAAATTATCCGTTTGCCGGAAAAATTCCTCTCCGTCAATATCCTTACAACGGAGTTTCGCCTTGAGCTTAGGGGCGGCTTCCGCGTCTATGGTCGCATCCAAATCAAAAGCACCGTCCATGGCGTTCACGTCTCCTTGCAATAAGAGACGATTATTCCGCATGGTTAAATTCCCCTTGAAATTTTCCCCTTCGATTTTTCCGTAACGAAATGCCTCAACATCCGCCCTGAAATTACCGTCAAGGAAATTATATAGATGCTCCCGATTTTCCCCTTGCTCCACTTTCAAGGAATCGAATACCTCCTCCTCAACCGTTCCTTCTTCCGGGACGGCGGATAATTTCATCCATTTCTCCACGTCAATCATATCCGCCGTAAGGCTACCGTCAAAAATCAATTTCGCGTCCTTGGAATTGATGGAATCCGCAAGTAAAACCGGCAACAAGTTCCGGGAAGAGCCATTAAAAGTCATTTTGCTTCCTAGCCCCTCCATGGTAAGTTCACTTACGGAAAGTTCATTATCATCAAAATAAACGGTTCCTTTATCAAAGGTGATTTTCTCGCCGTTCACCTTGAGCATGGCATCATCAAATTCAATACTTCCCTCTGTTTTCACCTTATAAATCAAGGAGGGATTGATCATTTCCTCCACCTTTCCGTTTAGTTTAAATTCCTTGATTTCAAGATCTCCGCCACCTCCCGTAATCATATCCGTCCCGAAAGCGGTATAAACGGCATCCAAGGGAATCGCGCCATCCATAAATATGTCCACCTTTGGGTCCTCCAAGTCATTCACCCGTAATTTCAACTCAATCCGTTCCCTGCGTAAGTATCCCTTAAAATCAGGAATTTCAAGAACGGAGGATTCCAAGGTCTTTTTCTTACCATTGGTAAAGTTGGCGGTAAAGGTCAAATCCCTGAAAGGCGCATCAAGTTGGGGACCGGAAATACTTCCGTCCTTCAAGCCCAATCGTACATTAACACCGGGCATTCTCCCTTCGCCGGATTTCCCTTTTACCGAGCCGTTAAAAGTAAAATCACCCTTGCTTTTCAAGCCCGTCAAATCCTCTATATAGCCTTCCGGCAATAAAC
Source organism: Saprospiraceae bacterium (assembly GCA_020629475.1). GTDB lineage: Bacteria > Bacteroidota > Bacteroidia > Chitinophagales > Saprospiraceae > JAHDCE01. The sequence continues at coordinate 12,161 of JAHDDF010000003.1, read as the reverse complement.
CTATTAATGATTGAAGGGAGCAATCCTTCCCGTCAAAGGTTAAGTCATAATTAAAGTCTTCCCCATCCCTCTTCACGGTGCCATCAACGGCAAATTTGTTTTCCTCAATTTGAAGCAGAACGTTTTTGAGATCATAAGACTCTTTTCCTAGATCAACATCTACATCGGCATCATATGAAAATTGTTTGCCTTGGATAAAACGTCCTTCCGGCGTTTCAAAAAAGACCGTTTTGAACTCGGCATCACTATTCAAAGCAAAACGGCTTCCGGAAAACTCACCCGCCATATTCACTTCATCGATAATCACACGGGCATCATGCTTTGATTGCTCATTGATATAAATAAGCTCCATGTTCGCCATCCTGGCTTCCTCTAACCGGATTGCCAATTCGCTGTCGTCCTCGGGATCATTTTGTTCCTCTGAGGTTTTAAAAATGTCGTAATTACCCTCCCCATTTTTATCAACGGAGACGAATAACGCACCATCCCGGATAACCATGGAGCTGATTTTCATATTGGACCCGAACAAGCTAAAAAGCCCGAAACGGAAAGCCAGTTCATCCGCTTCCAAAAGAATGGCATCTCCCTTATCATCCGGTACTTGGACTTTTTTCAAGGAAACCGCGGCATTCGGGAAATAGCGTGTAAGGGTTAAATCATAGTTTTCCACCTTGATTTCAGAAACCAAACTCTTGTTCAATTCCTTAATTACCGCACTCCCGATTTTATCCGCAAAAAAAGATGCACCAAAAAGTACAAGGAGCAAAAGGAAAACGATAATCCCGAAAAACCACATCAAGAACTTGGGAAATTTCCGCTTGGACGCCATGATTTTCAATTGGTAAAAGATGAAGAAATATATAAACATAAAGGTACGAATCCCCTAGCCGAAGGGAGGATCAAAACGTTAGGAAAATCAAAATATTAGAAAGGGGCTTGATTTTTTGAATGAGCTTTCCATACATTTGACCCAGTTCTTTGCGACACGCAATTTGTGCTTATCAAGAAAGGCGTAGGGATTTGGCCCAATGATGCCTTAGCAACCCTCCCGCATTTTTTATGCGGGTGAAGGTGCTACTTCCAACCTAGGGAATTTCCTAGGAGAGATGAGCCGGAATTCCTTTTGCATATATCTTACAAGCATATGTATGAAAGCTCTTCCGGTGATTCCGGAGGAGCTTTCGTCGTTTATACAAATGGCGAAACTATACTCGGAAACACCTCTCTGCACAGAACCGAGTCGCATTTTATTTCATCAAATGAGGCAAAGCCTCGAATTAAAATGCATTTGTCATGAATGAAGCAACCCGTTTTATCCACACTTTAGGTGCTGATCCATTAACCGGTGCTATTTCGGTGCCCATTTACCAAACCTCCACTTTCGTGCAGGAAGCACCGGGCATCAATCGCGGATTTGATTATTCCCGTTCCAATAATCCTACAAGAAGGCAATTGGAAAAACTCTTGGCGGAATTAGAGAACGGATGTGCCGGATTCGCTTTTTCTAGTGGTCTTGCCGCCATTGATTCCGTATTAAAAACCCTATCATCCGGTGACGAAATTCTTGCCGTGGAAGACATTTACGGTGGATCATTCCGGATGTTCGAGCATGTCTACCGAAAATTCGGTATCCGTATCCGCTACGTGGATACGCAAGAGCCCGCCAATGTTTTTGATCACATCAATGCCAAGACAAAATTGGTATGGCTGGAAACACCTACTAATCCGACCCTAAAAATCACGGACATTGAAAGCATCTCCCTGATCGCAAAGGAATACGGCGCCTTAGTGGTTGTGGACAATACTTTCCTTAGCCCTTACCTGCAAAAACCCTTGGATTTAGGCGCGGATATCGTCGTGCACAGTGCCACAAAATATCTCGCGGGACACTCTGACGTAATCGCGGGAGCGGTTATCGTAAAAGACGAGGAACTTGCCGAGAAAATTAAATTCCACCAAAATGCCAGCGGTGCGGTCTTGGGCCCTTTTGATTCTTGGTTAACCATTAGGGGCATACAAACCCTTCCGCTCAGAATCACCAAACAATGCGAGAACGCGAAAAAGGTAGCTGAATTCCTACACGGACACCCATTGGTAAAAAACGTGTATTATCCCGGATTGGAAGGCCACAAAAACCACAAGGTTGCCAAACGCCAGCAACGTGATTTCGGCGGGGTGGTTTCCTTTGATTTCAAGGAGGATTTGCATGAACACGGAAGGCGTTTCGTGTGTTCCACCAAGTATTTCCAACTGGCGGAAAGCCTAGGCGGATTAAAAAGCTTGATTTGCCATCCTACGGATATGACGCACAAATCCACACCCGTTGAAATCAAACGGAAAGTGGGCGTAACGGATTCCTTAATCCGCTTATCGCTTGGAATCGAGGATGCCGATGATTTAATCCTTGATTTAAAACAGGCATTTGAAGTTGTTGAACAACATAAAAAGTCGGTTCTTGCGAGCCGTTGAAAAAAACATAAATGAAAGTTACCGAATATTTCGAGCAAGCAAACGGTAAAACGCTGGTCTCATTTGAGGTACTGCCGCCCCTTAAGGGCGGCAGTATGAAGCGTATTTTCGATTCCTTGGATCCTTTGATGGAGTTTCAGCCCCCTTTTATTGATGTTACCTATCACAGGGAAGAGTACATTTATAAAAGAAGACCTAGCGGTTATTACGAAAAGACTTCCATCCGGAAGCGTCCGGGAACCGTGGGAATTTGTGCCGCCATCATGCACCGCTACCAAGTAGATGCCGTACCACATCTTATTTGTGGTGGCTTTACCAAGGAAGACACGGAAAACGCCTTGATTGACTTGAATTTCTTAGGCATTAAAAATGTCCTTGCCTTACGTGGTGATGCCCGGAAGTTTGACGGGAAATTCGTACCGGAAGAGGGCGGGCACCATTATGCGGTGGATTTGGTGAAGCAAATCGCACAGATGAATTCCGGCGAATATTACGATGACTACATCAAGGATGGAGCCGCTTCCGATTTCTGTATCGGTGTAGCGGGATATCCGGAAAAGCATTTCGAGTCCCCCAATCCGGATTCCGATTTACATTTCCTCAAGAAAAAAATTGAGGCAGGGGCGGATTATATCGTTACCCAAATGTTTTTCGATAACCAAAAGTATTTTGACTTCGTCAAGCGTTGCCGTGCGGCAGGAATTAATGTTCCAATCGTACCGGGATTAAAACCCTTGACCAATTTCAAGCAGCTTTCCTCTATACCTCGATTATTCTACATTGATTTCCATTCCGATTTAATCAAGGAGCTCCTTAAAGTCAAGGATGATAAGGATGCCGTAAGGCAGGTTGGAATAGAATGGTGCATCCAACAATCCAAGGAATTGAAAGAGTTCGGTGTACCTTGCCTGCACTATTATACCATGGGTGATGCCAAAACGACAAGAGCAATCGTAAAGGAAATTTACTGATCTCAAGGCAAGGAACGCAGGTATTTTCTATATTGGAGAAAACGAAGGACTATGGGCATGTTATTCAACTTAGGAGAGCGGGACACCATCGCCAACAAATTTATCGCGGAGCTTCGGAGCGTGGACATCCAAGGCGACCGCATGCGCTTCCGGACCAACCTTGAACGCATCGGGAATATCTTGGCTTACGAGATATCCAAAACCTTGGAGTACCATGAGGTCGAAGTAGAAACGCCCTTGGGTATCGCTAACCTCAGTGTACCCAATAATCGCATCGTGCTTGGCACCATCCTTAGGGCGGGTTTACCTATGCACCATGGTTTCCTTCAGGTTTTTGACGATGCCGAGAATGCCTTCGTATCCGCCTACCGCAAACACCACAAAAGCGGGACTTTTGATATCAAGCTGGAATATGTTTCCTGCCCCAATTTAGAGGATGCCGTTCTTATCTTAGCGGATCCGATGCTCGCCACCGGGGAATCCATGCGTGCTACCTTGAATGAATTACTGGATTACGGTAAACCCAAGGCAATCCACATCGCTACGGCGATTGCCTCAAAGGAAGGAATAAGCTATTTCCAAAGGAATTTCCCCGGCGCCAATTTATGGGTAGGCGCCATCGATGAGGAGCTGACCGCACGTTCGTACATCGTTCCGGGATTAGGGGATGCCGGCGATCTCGCCTACGGGGAAAAATTGCAGGATTAATCCACTTTCGGATTGAAACGGCTTTCATCAAACCATTCTAAACCATAATGGCTTTCATGGTACTCAAAACCCGCGCGCGTGTAAATACGCTCCGCTTGGGTTCCTTGATCGCAAACGATAACCATTTTTTCCAAGGAAATTTCCGCTACTAAAAAGCGTAAAAATCCATTAAGCAAGGTAGTACAAACTCCTTGGTTCCTGAATTTATTATGCGTAGTTACGCTATTGAATCGCCCTATTTCACCGTCAAATAAAATCCCCATATCACCAACAAGCTTTCCATCCAAAAATGCGCCGTACCTGATGGATCGTCCCTCGGCAACGCTTTCTTTCTGACCTTTCACCTTGCTTATAATATAGGTGGATGTTACTTCTTCTTCATCGCTGCGGTTATTGAGTAGAAGCAATTGTTCCCAATCCGAATCCTTACTGATGGGTCTTAACTCCAAGGATGAGTTTAGTTTCTTTGGCTCTATAACCTTATTTAAAACGAGTGTATTGAAACTACAAAACGTAAAACCTTTCAAGGTGAATTCCGACGAGTCGCCCGGCTCATTACCGTCCCAACCTATAGCGGTAAATCCTTGTTCTTTTGAAGAAAACTCCGACTCGTACCGTCTCATCCAATCTTTATAACAGCCCTTTGAAGGAGCCTCTTTCATGATGAGGAAATTCCCCCAGAAATATGTAGGGCGGGAAGGTGTTTTTATTAGGAAATAGTTCTCCTTTTCAAGAATAATGGATTCTTTCTTGTGCCGAATCAAATCCGTTCTGACTCCTAGGTTCTTGATATTTCTGGTAACGTCCATACAAACAAAAACGGTCCGGAAACGAATTCGTTCCGGACCGTTTAGAAAATAATTCATCTCTTATCTAAAAACAACTTTCTTGGTTGAGGTAACTCCATCAACGGAAGTACGAAGCAAGTAAATTCCGGAAGGAATAGTTTCCCTGTCAATACGGAAATTGTAATGACCTTGGGAAAGGGAACCCTCATTTCTTTGCAAAAGGGTTTTTCCTGCCAAATCAACCAACTGCATTTCCACGTCTCCTCCTTGGGATAAATCCAAGGAAACATTCACGAAATCCAATGCGGGATTAGGTCCTACACGAACCGCGAAATCTTCCGCTAATTGATTATTAGAGGAAACGAACATAACCTCGGAAGTAGAATTGGTATTGATAAAATCATATTTACCGTTATCACCCGCCTTCCAAATCACGGCTGCGAATATTAGGTTATTTACATCCCAAGAAGCATCAATATCTATGGTGTAAGAAACGGGATATTCAACACCATCGGGAAAAACATCACCCGTGGCAATATCATCACCGTACTCTTCAGGTGTTACGGCAACGCGCAAAATATCATGGTGGGAAGTATTTGAACCTTGCCCGGATTGGTTGGCTATAACATTCTCCTCGATTACATAAATCGCGGTATAAAATGAGCCGTTTGTATTTTGGAAAAACTTCGCTCTTGTATTAATGGTAATCTGGTTTCCGCTTTGAATAGCCTCAATGCCCACACCCGCTAAAGGTGCTTGGGCTATTTGGGCATCAACGGCATTTTTGATTGCCGTTCTTACGGAAGAAGTTGAACCGCTGTTCACAGGGAAATATTCATTACCTACGTAAAACCGAGGCTGTCCGGAGGCATTTAAATTACTGTTCCACCAAACACCGGCATCCGATACCAAATCCCCGGAACCGTGGGCAGCTACCATTACCGCGTTATTGTCATTATCCGAAATCAAATCCTCGTAAAAGGTCCAACCCCATGTTCCGCAATTGCCGCACCAAGTAGCGGTTGTTTTGGTTATCAAGGATTTTTGCACTTCAGGAACCTCCTGGGCAAAGGCCGCGAAAGTGAGTAAGGAAAAAAGTAGAGGTAATATTTTTTTCATTTCGTATTGAATTGACATGATTTAATGACACAAATTTATCTTTTCCTGCCTTGGCAAACAGGTGTCACTACGACATTAGCTATACCTTTTTACAATCCCACCGGAAATCCGTAATTTGGTACGATAGCATAAACATTCAATATTTCGGTGCAGCTCATTCCTTTGTGCTCACCACAACATTTTGCCATGAAAAAATTCAAATTACTTTTTCTCTTCCTAGCCATCTCCCCTCTTCTCTTCATCGCATGCGATGACGACGGGGACGGTGACAACGCTACCACTTGGCGTTTCGAAGTAGGTGATTATACGCAAACCGCCGTGCAGGAAGCATTAATCCTTGCCGAAAATGGGGACATCATCCAGTTCGGCTCGGGCACATTCTCATTTACTTCCACGCTTTCATTGGACAGTAAAAATGATATTACCATCATAGGAGCCGGGATGAATGCTACCATCCTTGATTTTTCAGGGCAAATTTCAGGTGCTGAAGGTTTGAAAATCGTAAATGCCGATAATTTGCTTCTTCAAGGCTTTACCGTTCAGGATACGGAGGGTGACGCCATCAAAGCAAATGATTGTAATGGTATTACCTTCTACGATGTAGCTGCTGTTTGGTCGGATATAGCAAGTGAAGATAATGGTGCTTATGGTCTTTACCCTGTTACTTCCGAGAATGTAATGATTGACCAATGTTACGTAAAGGGTGCTTCGGATGCGGGTATCTATGTTGGACAATCCCGTACCATTATCGTGCGTAACTCCACCGTTGAAAACAACGTGGCAGGTATCGAAATCGAGAACTGCATAGGAGCGGATGTTTACGGAAATACCGCTAGGAGCAACACGGGAGGAATCTTGATTTTCGACCTTCCGGGCTTGACCTTGACCAACGGTTACCAATGCCGTGTTTACAATAACACCATTGAAGACAATGATTACAGGAATTTCGCACCGGAAGGCAATATCGTAGGTAGCGTTCCTTCCGGGACGGGCTTGATGATTCTGGGTTCAACCCAAGTGGAAATCTTCAGTAATACCTTTACGAACAATAATGTAATGGGGATCGGTATTGTAAGTTATACCACGCTTGCCGCCCTTACGGGAACTACCATAAACGACGAGGACTACAACCCATTCGTTTCCGATGTGTACATCCATGATAACACCATGACCCGCACCACGGAATACCCTGCGGAACAAGGCGACATGGGAAATCTTCTTCAAGACACTTATCCAAATGGCGATATCCCTGATATCGTTTGGGATGGCGTTTCCGATCCGATGGGGACAGCGCCTGTATTCTGCTTGAACAACCCGGGTGGTGGTTTCGTGGACTTGAAAGTTCCTTTCTTTAATCCGGAGGAAGATGCTACACCTTACCAGTGTACTTTGGACGGGCTTCCTGAGGTAACCGTCAACGCTCCTTCCCCTAGATAATTTTTTTGCAATACTTTACTTTGAAGGAGTGAGGCATAAAAACTTCACTCCTTCATTGTTTCAATGATGTACAACGAATGGCAAAGACCAAAACCGGAAGATTACAAGTCGGAATTTTAATATTCTTATTCTCTTGGATTCTCCTAATTCCCTACGCTTGTAAGGATGATGATTCTAGCGGACTGGACATCCCTAATGAACTAGGGATAGAGTTTTTCAACCTACCTTATCCCAATCTTTCCGATTACGGTTTTTTCCAAGGGAATATTGCCTATATGAATCCGATGGATCGTGTCGTACCGTATGACCTGAATACTCCGCTTTTTTCAGACTATGCCGGTAAAGCTCGCTTTGTTTGGATGCCTGAAGGACAAGTCGCCAATTACGAAGATTATGAAATCACGGACTTCCCTCTAGGAACCATCATTATCAAATCCTTCTATTTCGACAATGATTTTACGGATCCTTCCCAAGGAAGAAGAATCATTGAAACCCGACTATTGGTGCGGCAGGATACCGCTTGGCAGCCTATTTCTTATGTTTGGAATGATGCGCAAACGGATGCGACCTACAACATTGCGGGCGGGGACGTTCAAGTTTCTTGGACTCATTTTGACGGCTCGGCCAGAAGTACCGTCTACCATATTCCCAATAGGAACGAATGTAGGGGTTGCCACAATTTGGACAATGTCCTTTTTCCGCTCGGACCTAAGGCAAGGAATCTAAACAAGGATTATAACTATACTGATGGCACGATGAACCAGTTGGAAAAATGGACTCAAATGGGCTATTTACAAGGAGCACCATCTTCCGCTGTCGCACCTAAAGCCGCCGTTTATGATGACCCCGTGAACTATGACTTGAATAGTAGGGCAAGAGCATACTTGGACGTGAATTGCGCCCATTGCCATAACCCTAGAGGACCCGCCAAAAATTCAGGGC
>JAHDDF010000003.1:0-3627 GCA_020629475.1 Saprospiraceae bacterium | reverse complement strand
GACGTGAATTGCGCCCATTGCCATAACCCTAGAGGACCCGCCAAAAATTCAGGGCTTACCTTAACCATAGACCAACCCGCCGATTCCGAGTTCGGGGTTTGCAAACCTCCCGTGGCGGCAGGACAAGGAAGCGGCGGTCTCCAGTTCTCCATTGTTCCCGGTTCCCCTGAGGAATCCATCATGTACTACAGGATGAATTCCACGGAATTGGACGTCATGATGCCCGAACTTGCCCGTTCAGTGAACCATGAGGAAGGATTAGACCTTATTTATGAATGGATTGCCTCCTTGGAAGGAGATTGCGAATAAAAATTCGTTTCGGTCTTCGTCAAGACCATTGGTAATTCTTGATTTCATATTAAATTGCATCATATTGATAGCCGGCATATCTTGCGGGCATCAAAATCACCGAGTTTATGTCAAAGAAGAGTTTTTGGGATCATGTTAACGGGGAAGAACCCGTTTTGGTAGACTTTCATGCTACCTGGTGTGGCCCGTGCAAGGCAATGGCACCTATCTTAAAAGATGCCGCGAAGGATTTGGCGGGTGAGGTAACCATCCTCAAGGTAGACATTGACCAAAATCCGAAGTTGGCGGAAAAATACCGCATCATGGGCGTTCCCACATTTATCATGTTCAAGGAAGGTAATGTTCTCTGGCAACGCGCCGGATTCATGACGAAGCACCAACTGATGGGCATGGTTCGAGAGAACGTTGAATCATAGAAATTAAAAACATCACGCGGGCTTCCCAAGCATGTTGCCCGCGTTTCACGTAAATTTGCACGGGTCGCATGAACGGCGTCCGTGCAAATTTTTTATTTACGATATGGGAGATAATACCAAAGGGGCATACGCTCCGGATCAAAGAGGCTATTACGGCAGATTCGGAGGAGCGTACATCCCCGAACTTCTCCGTCCTTGCGTAGAGGAACTCAGGAGAAATTACGAGCAAATTACCAATAGCCCGGATTTCGAATCGGAATTCAAGCAACTGCTAAAGGATTATGTAGGTAGACCTACACCCTTATTCTTGGCTGAGCGTTTTTCGGAACATTATGGTGTAAAGGTTTACTTGAAACGAGAAGACCTTTGCCATACAGGTGCGCACAAGGTAAATAATACCATCGGTCAGATTCTCTTGGCGGAACGTCTAGGAAAGAAACGTATCATTGCCGAAACAGGTGCGGGACAACATGGTGTTGCCACGGCTACCGTTTGCGCGCTAAAAGGTATCCAATGCATCGTTTATATGGGTGAGAAAGACATCGAGCGTCAAGCGCCCAATGTAAAACGGATGAAAATGCTTGGTGCGGAGGTTCGTCCCGCCATGAGCGGAAGCCGTACCCTAAAGGATGCCACCAATGAGGCGATCAGGGATTGGATCAATAATCCGGCGGATACGCATTATATCATCGGTTCCGTAGTAGGTCCTCACCCCTATCCGGATATGGTGGCTCGTTTCCAATCCGTGATTTCCAAGGAAATGAAAGCCCAACTCAAGGAGCAAACGGGCAAGGAAAACCCCGATGCCATCATCGCTTGCGTAGGCGGTGGTTCCAATGCCGCAGGTGCCTTCTATCATTACTTGGATGATTTGGATACACGCTTGATTGCTGTTGAAGCTGCAGGATTAGGCGTTGATTCCGGAGAAACGGCGGCAACTTCCGTTATCGGTTCCGAAGGAATCATCCACGGAAGTAGAACCTTACTGATGCAAAATGCCGAAGGACAAATCGAAGAGCCATATTCCATTTCAGCAGGATTGGATTATCCGGGCATCGGTCCTTTACACGCACACTTGATTGCCTCAGGTAGAGCGGAAGCGGTTAGCATCACGGACGAGGAAGCCATTAAAGCGGCATTTTTCCTTTCCCGCCAAGAAGGGATCATTCCCGCCTTGGAAACGGCACATGCCTTTGCGGCTATGGATCACATCAAGTACGGAAGCGATGACACCATCGTTATCAACCTTTCCGGAAGAGGTGATAAAGATCTAGGAACCTACATTGATTACTTCGATAAATACGTGGGTAAATAATGAACGGCATCAAAAAACTATTCGAAACAAAGCAGAAGGACGTCCTCAATATTTACTTCACGGCAGGACATCCGGGACTACATGATACAGGCACCATCATCAAGGAACTTGCCGATGCGGGCGTGGACTTAATCGAGGTAGGTATGCCCTACTCTGATCCACTTGCGGACGGTTTAACCATCCAGCAATCCAGTAGCATTGCCTTGAAAAACGGCATGAAACTGGATTTGCTTTTTGAGCAATTGATGGAGGTCAGAAAGGAAACCGATATCCCATTGATTCTAATGGGCTACTTCAATCAAGTCATGCGATATGGCCCGGAAAAATTCCTTGACGCTTGCCAAGCCGCTAAGATTGACGGGCTCATTCTCCCTGATATGCCCCTATACGAGTACGAGGAAAATTTCAAGGAGATGTTCGAATCAAGAAATATCGCCATTTCCTTCCTGATAACACCCATGACGGAGGAAGAACGCATCCTCAAAATAGACAAGCTTACCAAGGGCTTTATCTACATGGTTTCAAGCAATTCCACAACAGGAGGCACGGCTTCCGCCGATGATGAACGACTGGCGTATTTCAAAAGAATCGAGGGGATGAACCTGAAGAATCCAAGGCTCATCGGTTTCGGGATTTCGGATCATGCTTCCTTCAGTGCCGCTTGCGCCCATGCCAACGGTGCCATTATCGGAAGCGCCTTCATCAGGGCATTGCAAAGCGGATCGGATTTGAGACAATCCATCCGTGATTTCGTAAGACATATAAAATCGCCGGTAACGGCTCATTGATATGATAATCCAACTTGAGAAAGATATCACCCAAGCACAAAGAAGCGCCTTGGATGAAAAATTAGCAAGCATCAAGTACAACGGAAATGAGGTACACACCCAGTTCGGTTCCTACTTGGTAGCCGTGGGTAAAACGGATTTTGACATCCGTACCATCGGCGGAGCGGAAGGCGTAAGGGATATCCACCGCGTGAGTGATCCGTATAAACTCGTTTCCAAGAAATGGAAGGTAGAGGATACCGTTATTGACTTAGGTGATGGCGTAAAACTCGGAACCGGTCATTTCGGGGTAATGGCGGGACCTTGCTCCATTGAATCCGAAGAACAGGTGGCAAGTACCTTAGCACACTTGAAACAACACGGCGTTCGTATTATGCGAGGCGGTGTTTATAAACCAAGAAGTTCTCCGTACTCTTTCCGTGGCTTAGGAATAGACGGATTGAAAATGTGGCATGATCAAGCCAAGGAAGCGGGTATTAAAATCGTTACGGAAGTAATGATGACCGAGCAAATCGATGATATGCTTGAGTATGCGGATATCCTCCAGGTAGGCGCAAGGAACGCACAGAATTTTAACCTTCTTGATGCGCTCGGAAAAATAGATAAGCCTATCCTCCTGAAAAGAGGAATGTCAGGAACCGTAGAAGAATTACTTCAAGCGGCGGAATACATCTTTTCCAACGGGAACGAGAAAATCATGCTTTGTGAGCGCGGTATCCGTTCATACGAAAAAGCTTACCGAAATACATTCGATGTAAATGCAATTGCGGTCCTTAAAGAAAAGACGCATTTACCCGTT
>JAHDDF010000235.1 GCA_020629475.1 Saprospiraceae bacterium | reverse complement strand
TCATCAATAAAATACTCCGCAGCTGCCTCGAATTCAATCTCCATTCCCGCCTTGGCAAGTGCTTCCTTAACCTTGAGCATTCCTTCCTTGATATTCTCGGGGGAATTGCGGTAATAATCACCCATGATGTGGGGCGTGGTAATGATTTTACGGAAACCTAAATCCATCATTCCCTGAATCATTTCCAAGGAATGTTCAACGGATTTCGAACCATCATCGATGCCCGGAATCAGATGGGAGTGCATATCCGTTTTCAGGAAAGAATAATCTAGGGGCGATTTATCTTTTTTCAGGAAGGAAAACAGGCTCATTTACTTTCGCGGTTGATTTGATGGCTTCCTCAAACATACGATCCGCCAAGATTTTACGGTCAAAAGCCTTGGCTAAATCACGGCATCCTTCCTTGAATTGTGCAAATTTCTCCTTGTCGGCATAGATAATTTGGAGTTTTTCCAAGAAATCTTCCTTGTTCTCCGGCTCATATCCGATACCCGCGTGGTAATTCTCGACAATTGCCTTTGCCTCTCCTTCTACGCCGAGTAAAATGGGTTTTAGCATGGAAGCATTCTCAAAAATCTTGGAAGGGATAACCTTGGTAAAAGTGTCTTGCTTTCTCAAGTTCACCAAGGCAACATCCGAGATGCTTATATATCGAACTACTTCGGCTTTGGGGACGGCATCAATGAAAGTACAATTGGTCAAGCCCATTTCCTCCTTCTGTTTAATCAACCGGGCACGCATTGCACCGGCTCCCACAAATAGGAAATGAATGGTTTCATCCTTGACTTCCGCAGCGCAATCCAATATAAAATCCAACTTATGCGCCATACCGTGGGTACCGATATAGGTTACCACGAATTTATCCTCAAGACCATATTCCTTTAGCAGTCCTTCTTCCTTTTCCCTTGGGATAAACTTGTGCATATGCACCCCGTTCTTGATGATATGCACCTTTTCCGGTCTAACCCCGTGCGCCACCATCCGATTCTTAAATGAATCCGTAACCACCACAATGGATGATGCCTTATTGTAAAGGAAATCAACAAGTCTATCCAATAATTTGATGATGGTACTTTGATCAATGGCTCCTACCGCCTTAATGGATTCCGGCCATAAATCACGTACTTCCATGATCCAAGGACGTCTTTTTACAACCGATGACATATACCCCGCCAATGCCGTAAAAAGCTGCGGGGACGTAGCAATAATGAGATCCGTTTTCACGAACCAACTTGCTATAAATGCCGCAAAACAATAACTGAGATAGTCCAGGATTCTCTTAACCGTACCGCGATTCGGCGTTATAAATGTCCACACCCTTATAACTCGGATACCGTCTATTTCCTCTACCTGGTACAACTTGTTTTTATACCCGGGAAAGAGTTTTCCTTTTGGGTAATTCGGGAAACAGGTAATGACCGTGATTTCGGCACCCTTTTCCAACCACTCCTTGCAATGCTCATAGGTACGGGTAGCCGGAGCATTACTTTCAGGTGGGAAATTATCGGTAAGAAAGAGAATCTTCATTACACTAAAAATAAGGTACAAGGAATGGTTGTTCCCACCTTAAAGTCTAAAAAAGGTATGGATGTTTGTGATAAACGATGCTTTAAGTCTGATTCCCGAAACAATTTGATTATATGCTACCGCATAGTCGTAATTCTCCAATTCCAAATGCAATCCTTTTCCCTCGGAAGTACTGAATTCCAAGGTTCCGAATGCACCTTCTAAACGATTATCCTTAATTTTTAAGTCCTTGATGGAGGGATGGAAATGGAAACGGGCAATGCCTGATCTTCCTTCGGAAATGAAATCGGAAATCATGAATCCGGATGCCTTGCGCTCATACTTCCTACGATGCGTACAATTTATTCTTTCATATCCTGAATGCATTGCTTCAAAGCTCGTTTCGGTTTCGGAAAAATCGGTAATCTTTGCTCTCCTGGCAACACGGAATCCGCCCCAAACTTCAGTCTGTTCCAAGCCTTCCACCATAACCGTATTATGGGATGCCGTGGAGCGTTCCGTATTCCGTCTTTGGTTTTTCTCATAGGTAGAAATGCCGGGATCAATCAGGATGGGGTGCCCCTCTTTGTACAGGACAAAACTGAATGTATCACTATGGGCATGACCGGGAATATAATCCGGGCCTACATTCCCTAAATCAGCAATTAACTCCCAATTCCCCCCTTTTAATTTTCGATACCCTGAAGCATTTAAAGAAATATCAGCAACCTGGATTTTTAACCTTTCGGCATAAGCCAATAACTCATCCGCTCCTAGGGATATACCATCCGTACTATCGTTGAAACGAGGTAAATCCCCATTGGAAAAACACATTTCCCTTAACCAGCCCAACATGATTCCCGCCTTGGAGATCATAAGGGGTAAAAGCTCATCTACTTCCGTTCCGGGGTTGTTCCGAACCAGATTAATCCCATCCAATAATCGAGAGAGAATGATACAATGATACATGGGGCTCAACTCGAAATGGGCACCATCATCAAGTATCTGCTCCTTAAGTTCAGGGATCAAAATTTCTTTAGCGATTGCTAAAAAAGAGGCATCACTAAAATACATCCCACCCATTAAAAAAGCGAAGCCGTTCTCCAATAAATGATTGCCCAAAAGATGATATTCCACCTTCTTGGAAAGGAGTTTTAATTGACTAAAAAGGAAATCATCTATCGGTGTATTCCGAAGCTCATTTTGAAGAAGGAACTTGATCCAATACATGGATCTTAAGGAGATGGGATAAGGTTCAAGCCCATCCTTTAAAACATCTTTTTTTCCAATAAAATCATTGATAAGAATCAATCCTTTTTCAAGGGATAAATCCGCTTGGCACAGGTAGGCGAAGTAGTTCAGGTTATAAGTCCAAAGCTTTCCATGATTTGGATAATTCCAATCCATTTCTTGATGAAAATCATGTTCGATATTCAGAAAGGAAAAACGACCTCCATCCATATACTCTTTATGGGAAAAAGGAAAGTCAACAAATTGTAAATCCTTGGCTTTAGGAGCGGATAATAATTGAAATGATGGACGGTATAATTTATACCATAAACGGTACTTGATCTGTGTCCATTTCAAGTACTTCAGTGTGTGGTAATATTTCCCGATTTTGTCAAGCATGTTTCTTTGAAACCTTAATCTCTAAATCCCTACTTTCCTAGACATTAAACTTATGATATAAGGATGCTACTTCGTAAGGCTGAATTTTGTCCCTTTAACAATTATTACTTTCATATCATTTATCCTTGTAGTACTTGTCTTGATAATAGTATTTCGAGAAGAGCGACCTGAAAATCTCCAGCTTGAAAACGTCTCTTACGAATACGGTCACGAACTCCTTTATCCGCAATGACAAAGGTCGTTTGATGTCAACCAGTTTCTTGTTCTTCATCCCTTTCGCTTTACTACGGAATAACTGTCTGAAATTATCCCATTGCGTTAAGCGGATTTTTTGAAAAACGCCCAAGGGCTTGGATTTGACATTCGGAGATAACTCTTGTAAGTCATACCCCAATCGTTGAAGCATCCCGCCCTGTATGGTTTCTATTTGTCGAATCTCTGAAGATTTCAGTTTGGTTTTCCAAGCATCGATTTTGGAGGTATCAATGGTGTTTTTGACGTAATTGTCTTGGCTCTCATCCGTTCCTAATCGCAACATTTCCTCCTTGAATTCCAAGCCCAAAAATTCACAAACGGAAGAAAGGATTTTCCTTGGTTCAAGTAGTAAATCCTCGTATCTCACAAGCATGTGATTTTCCCTGCCAAGGATGTCTTGATTCGTAATCCCGAAGGTATTCCCGTCCAGCCAAGCTTGCGCGCTTAATCGTAAATTCTTGTATGAACGCGCCGACATGCTAGCCGCATTCGCCCGCCCATCCCGAATCATGTGTATGACCTTTGCTTGGGGGCAAACCAGCATTACATCACTCATGAAATGTTGGAGGTTGGGTGCTTTATCTCCCCAAATTTTTTTCCCTTTTGTGGTTAATTGTTTTTGAATGGAGCCTTGCAAAAAATCCCTAGCGGAATGATAGGAAGAAATATTCTCCGTATCCATGATTTCCTTCAAGGGTTCCTTGTCCGTTTCCACCAACCATTGGTGAAATTTTTCCCTTTTTAATGCAGGATTATGCGGTAATAAAAGGTATTGATTTTTGAAGCAGGTAATGATGCGAAAAGCCGTAGCCTTTTGTGCCATTAGTACATCAGGATGACCTTCCAAAAAGGATTGGAGCAAGGTCGTTCCCGACCGTTGAACGCCTGATATGAAAAACATGGGGCTATCCATGATCGGGGCTTTCAACCTTTAATTTCCAATCCCGAAAATGAGTAATCCCCTCCTTGAAAGTGGTTTGTGGATTATAACCCAAAAGTCGGTTCGCTTTGGAAATATCCGCGTAAGTTTGAGGTACGTCACCCTTTTGGTTGGGTAAGCGATTGATGATGGCTTTCTTCCCGAAAACCTCCTCAATGGTTTCAATCATTTCACTCAAGGAAACCGTTCTATGGTTACCTAGATTTATGACTTCAAAGTCCGTTTTATCATAATCCATAGCGGCACGGACACCGGAAATAATATCATTGATATAAGTGTAATCACGCCTTGTGGTTCCATCACCGTATACCGGAATAGGCTCTCCTTTCAATATCTTGGAAGCGAATTTATTGATGGCTAAATCGGGGCGTTGTCTAGGACCGTAAACAGTAAAAAAACGTAAGGCAAGAAAACGGATGCCATGTAAATGAGCATACACGTGCCCTAACATTTCACAGGAAAGTTTGCTGCTGGCGTAAGGGCTAATCGGCATCATTTCCGGGTCGGATTCCTTCCACGGAACATTAGGATTAACACCGTACACGCTACTTGAGGAAGCGAAAACAAATTGCTTAACTGATAGAATTTTTGCCAGTTCCAACATATGTTGGGTACCCATTACATTGGCTTGTTGACAAGCAATCGGTTCCTTAATGCTGGCGAACACACCCGCCTTTGCGGCGATGTGTACAATGGTATCGAATACGCCATCTATCTTCCGCAATTCATCCCAATTGCAGATATCATATTCCAATAAAGAATACCTCGGGTGTTCAATGATATTCCGGATGTTTCTCCTCTTGAGCTTTTCATCATAAAAAGGATCAAAATTATCCACGGCAGTAACGAAATGCCCTTCGGAAAGGAGCAATTCCGTTAAGGTACTTCCGATAAAACCCGCACCGCCGGTAATAAGGATATGTCTTTGTTTTCCCTTCATATTTTTTACTCGCCAAAAAGGGCGTCTATTTGTAAAATGGCTTTTGCCGTAACATCCTCCGTTACAAAATTCCTAGTGAAGAAGGTACGTGCATTCTTGGAGAAAGAAGGATGGTTGTCCGTATTAAAATGTTTGATTCCTTGAACAAATTCGTCCAAATTTCGCGGTTCAACTAAAATTCCGGTTTTTCCGTCCTGCACTATTTCAGGAATTGCCTTCCAATTCGTGGTAATGACGGGCAGTCCTACGGCATAGGCTTCCAAGATTACACCGGGGTAACCTTCGCCTTCATACCAAGTAGGTAATACCAAAACATCATATCGGGATAAGGTTTTTGATACATCCTCTTTTTTCAAGATCCCTTGATACATTCCGGGAAATTTGTCTAATCCTTCTTGAATCGCTTCTTCTTGAAGTGGACCGTAGACATGAAAAAGGTAATCCTTTCCCAATGCTTTTTGTGCATCAATGATTAAGCCTACACCTTTAGCCGTATTAACTCCTCCTAGGAAAACGAAGCGTTTTCGGAATAACTCCTCTTTCCTAGTCTGCTCCTTGGAAGGCAGATTTCTTGAAGTCGGTAATTGGATGGTATTCGCATTTTGGGAAGCATAAAAAGCCATCAACTCCTTGGTTTGGAGAAACAGGATATCCGATTGTAAAACCGTTTTTTCAAAAAGCCGTTTGTTTAAACTGCCGTATTTAGCCGTGTAATCCTTGATATCCCCACCAAAGGGACGAAAGACGAATTTCTTGGCAAAAAGCCTTGATAAAAAATAGAGTATAGGTGCCAGAAACTTGGTGCCGCCCCTGCTTGAATTCAGGAAAACCACATCCGTTTTCCCCAAGGAGAAAAGAACTTTACAAATGATGTAAAGCGGATTCAAAACCTTTAAAAAGCCTTTTGGGAATCGCTTGGTATTGACCAAGGAAAAAGGACGTTTTTCCTTCTCAAGATAATCCACCAAGTACCCGAAGGAGATAGTCGCACCACCTACAAGGTTTGCTTGGATATTGGTGACCGGACCAATCAATAATATGTGCGGTACGGTTTTGATAATTAGTCGACTTGAATTTTAAATTCCTTTGCCCAGCCCAACAATTGCATCATCATCCAAAGCTGATGGGTAGCGCGAAAAACACTCATTTTGGAATCGTCCTTGGTTTGATTCATACCTCGATTGAAAATCTCCTTGAGTTCTGATTCCGGAAAGAAACCTTTCCATGGATTTTCATCAAACAAGAGCCGCTGCGCCAATTGGCGGAAAGCCTCATTACGATAACTGAATAAAGGCATATTAAAACCGGATTTGGGATGGTTAAACACCTCATCAGGTAAATACTCTTTCATGATTTCACGGATAATGTGCTTCCCTTTTCCATTTTGGATGAGCAAATTATCAGGTAATTTCAAAGAAGCATCAAAGAGGTCGGGATCAAGGAAAGGCGCACGAACCTCCAAGGAGTTCGCCATGGACATCCGATCCACTTTCACCAGCATATTGGCGGGCAAGGTATGCTTTAAGCGGTAGTACATGATGCGACGTAAGGCAGACCAATTTTCCGC
>JAHDDF010000234.1 GCA_020629475.1 Saprospiraceae bacterium | reverse complement strand
TTCAGACGTTAGACGCTAGATGTTAGACATTAGACAGTTGTTTACTAAAGTAACAAAACAGAATCTAATGTCTAACGTCTAAAATCTAACATCTTGATTTTTAGTCAAATGCACCAAGTTGAGTTAGCAACATGATTGCCTATCAAAGCCTAATTTTTATTATTAAAACGAGAACGAAAGCCCCAAACTAACGATATGGGAATTCAAGCCCGTGCTCCGGTGATACCTGCCGTATTTGAAATCAATGGATTTCCAAACGATGGCGGGATGCTTCTTGAACGGTAACTTCACCTTCGCCACGCCTTTGGACGGGCTAAAGCTTAAACCTAAGCCATAGCTATGGCTACTCAAGGCGGAGAGGTCATGATCGGAAGTGTAGAACTCATCGTTTACACTATGTTCCTTGTACGGTTTGAAGTAATCCACCGCATTCTGGGTATGGAACCGGTAATAGGGATAAACCGAGAAGAACCGGTTCAACTTTACGGGAAACTCCAAACTTGCCGTATGTCCTTGCATGCCCCAAGAGTCCCAGTAGTATCGATAGTAGGTCCTGACCAAGAGTTTCTCGTTGAGGTAGGCATTGAATCTAATTCCAAGTGGAATCTTAAGGCGCTGGTCGGGAAGTCTTTCTATATCGGGTACTTCCGTTTCTTGGAAATACACCCGATGGAAAGGCGTGGAAAGTAATCCTTCCATATAAATGGCTTCCGCTTGGACGCTCACCTGCATCCGCTTGGTCAAGACACGGGCTATACTTACCGAGGCATTATAGGAACGGCGTTTATCCGTAGGCAAGGGAACAACATCCCCTCGTAATTCCTTAGGATATATAATATCCCAAGTGTCAAAAAATGCCTGCGCACTTAAACCGATTGAGGTATTCTTATCCTTTGTCGTGAAGCTGCCGGTCAAGCCTCCGCTGATGGAGTAATAATCATACTCCACGCTACCTCCCACACGGCCGCCGATGGTCTTGTACTCATCCAGATCATAACTCACGCCAAAGTTTCCGTGAACTCGTGTATCCGATTTGGAATCGGACGATCTGATGTTGTCGATATTGTCAGTGGAAGCGGATGTATAGTAGTCATATCCCGCATCCGCATTGAAACTAAGCTTTTTCGTTACCGGAACGGAAAGAATGATCTTTTGCGTAAAATCAGTCAATTGTTCCGTACCTATCCCGCCCGTAACGGCACCGTTGTTACCGTCTTGGGCATAAAAACTGCTGAGGAAATCCACGTCCACCGTTCTCCAATCCGGGCTTTCGTAGGTTCCGATGTTGATTTCCGTACTATCGCCCCGGGATAGATCCCTTAGGCGGTCGGAATTTGTTCCTTGAACTTGTGCCTTGATTTCATTGGTCAAGACCAGTAGGAACACGGCGATGGTGACGATTATTAATTGCATCCGCAGCCTCCTCCTACTTTACCTCCGTTGGCCCCGGAAGCACCTTCACGGTACGTTTGGAAATTGGTTTCGAAGAAGTCGAGCTTCTTTGCCTCTAATGCCATCTCGGGATCATTGAGATACATTTTTTGGTAAGGCTTTACCGTTTGGCAAGAAGCCAAAAGCAAGCACAGTAGAGGCAGGACGGCTAATGTTTTTTTCGCTTGTTTTTTCATGTGTGGTTGATTAATCCGTTAGATAATTCGACGTGGTTGTCCATATCGATAATGATGCATTCCACGCCGTTTAGGCGATTGACCAAGTTGAGCCCTTGCTCTTTCCCTAGGACGGAAATGCCCGTGGCAAGCGCGTCGGCGAATTCAGGTTGTGGGCATACCACGGTGACGTGCTTGATGGTTTCCACCGGGCGTCCCGTCCTAGGATCAATAATATGGGAGTAACGTTTTCCCTCGATGAGCGTGTAGCTTTCGTAATTACCGGAAGTAACCACGGAGCCTTGAGGGATGGTAAATTGGAATGCTGATTTTTCCCAATCATGCGGGTCTGGGATATTGATATCCCAACTGTTTTTCCCCGGGGGCTTACCCCATGCCATCAAATCCCCTGAAGCATTGATGAGTCCGCTTCGGATACCCATGCTACGCATGACCTCGCAAGCACGTTGGGCGGCATAGCCTTTCCCGATACCTCCAAATCCGATTTTCATGCCTTCCCTTTTTAGGAAAACACTATAATCCTCAGGATTTAATTCAATTAGTTTATAATTGATCTTGTCCCTGAGTTCAAGGATTTTCTCTTCCGGCGGCATTGGATTTTCCTGCTTGTTGAAATTCCAATAATACCTAGCCAAAGTCCCTGAAATATCGAAGGCACCGGCGGTGAGTTCAGAGATACGGATGCTCCGTTCAATCAGGCGGTATAGTTCCGGGGAAACCCTTACCGGGGATTTACCCGCCGCGTGATTAATGGCTCCTGTTTCGGAGTCTTCCCGCCACGAGGAAATCAGCGCTTCTATTCTGCGGATTTCGGTTTCACCCGCACGGATAGCGTCCCAAGCTTTTTGCGGGTTCGCGTCAACGGCGGTCAATACGAATCCGCATCCCATAAGCTTTAGGGAATGATGGTGTGCCTTTACGGCAACGGAGACGGTCGCGTTCATGGTTAATCGTTTTTGCTGATGATTGAATCCACGTTCGCGATAAAATCCTTGGATTTCATGTGTTGCCGATAAGGCGCTACGCCTAGTATTTGCCCTTCCGGATTAAGTAGGACTACCTTAGGGAAAGTACCATTAGGATTGTACTTTTCGGCAAGTTGATCATTGTGGGCTTGTTGTTCCTTGCTTAACCGGTTTTTCTTTTTGTAAGGAAAATCGACTTCAAGGATGACCAATTCCCCTTCGCTGAAGTTTTGGAATTCGTTGGTCAATAAAATTTCCTGCTTTAAGCGAATGCAAGGTTTGCACCAATCCGAACCGGAAAAAACCATGAGCACGTGCTTGTCTGAATCACCGGCGGTTTTCAAGGAGGTGTCAAAATCATGCAGGATGTCCTGCGCGCAAAGATTGAAGCAGGTGAAGAAGAGGATGGTGCCAAAAAAGAATTTCAATTTCATGATGCCATAATTGAAGGTGAAGAAAAGCAGGGGTATAACGGTAGGGACAGATTGTGATATTACTTTAGGTTGGGTGTATGGCTATGAACAGGGAAGAATGACGCTTGAATCGGGAAATATTGGATTTGAAACAGCTTGGTTCGGGGAATCAATTTTTTAGGCTATTGGTTAATGACTCAAAAAATGATATGAAACCGAAGGTTTTAGTGGTCAACGGTGAAAGGTATTGGCAGGATTATTTTCCGGATTGCGAGGTAATCCGCAAGAAAATCCAGGATACTACTTGGGTATACCGCAAGGGGAAATTATGGGTAGCCGATAAGGATGGAACCATTTCCCCTGATGCCGTGCTTTGGCGTGTGGGCGCTATTCCGCCAAGCGGTAAACAAACGGTAGCCTTGGATATGATTGCCCTTTCCGGTGTTGCTTGCAGTAATCCTGTTGCTAGCTTGAAAAAAGGATATGACAGGCTATCCATGCTTCATGAATTACAAGAAGCGGGTTTACCCGTTTTACCTTTTGAGGTTATTTCGGATACAAAAGCGGCAAGTAATGTCTCCTTGGATTTTCCTTTCGTTCTCAAGGCGGGAAATTATCATGGCGGTTATGGAAAAATGTTGATCAAGAACGAAGCATCTTGGAAAGATGCCATGAGTGTGCTTTACTTAACGGATACCTATTGCACCGCGGAACCTTTTGTGGATTACGAAGAGGACATCCGCTATATCGTGGTGGGTGAAACCATCATGGCAATGACACGAAAAGGAAAAGGCTGGAAGGCGAACGTTGATACTCAAAGCTTCAAAATAGTTGGTACGGAAAAAGGCTTAAAGACGAAAGTCTTGGGCTTAAAGTCCGGCTTGGGTGCGGATATCCTTGCCGTGGATTTCGTAAAAGACAAGCAAGGAAACAGTTTTGCCTTAGAGTATAATGATATTCCGGGCTTATCCGGTTTTCCGCAAAGTTTACGGGGTATTCTAGCGAAAACCCTAAGAAAGAGAATGAATATATAGCCTTTTAAGGATGGTTTTGGGAAACAAAAACGTGTTTGAAAAGATAGTTGTTTCTAGAGGTAAAATATTGTTTTTGAGTTGACTATGTGTTTGTTTTGGTTTTGAAAAAATAATTATACCCGATTTTTCGTCCTTTTGGTGTGGCTGTTTTTCCCGACCTTAAGAGTTACAACTAAATCGGAGCTTTTATTTTTTGTTTTTTCAGGACTAATGATCAATTTTTT
The DNA here is from genome assembly GCA_020629475.1 of Saprospiraceae bacterium. Classification (GTDB taxonomy): domain Bacteria; phylum Bacteroidota; class Bacteroidia; order Chitinophagales; family Saprospiraceae; genus JAHDCE01. The sequence goes on along the minus strand of JAHDDF010000234.1, from coordinate 2,579 downwards.
GAGTAATAACGAATAATACGAAACTACTTTTTAAAATCTTGCCCACAATACTTACTGTCTAACCAATACACGTTTTTACAAAAGCTCAAAATTGTACCATCGTAGGGGAAATCCTTACGATGGTCTTTTTGTTTGACGGCAAGAAGTCGACGGAAATCCAAGGGGATTGTTATATTACGAATAAAACCAAAAACCCCGATGATGAATCGAATTTTACTAAGCTTGTTATTGCATATTTTTCTTTCCCCATTTCTCTTCGCCCAAAGTTTTACGGAAACCGACAAACAATGGAATATAAAAACGGGCTTCACGTTCCAACCCAATATTTCCACCTACATTTTGGTGACTCAAGGAGAAGAGGAAATCAATGGTTTGACCTATAAACCCATTTATAGGTTCGAGGATGAGGAATTAACGGACGGCGGGCCTACCGGGGAGTATGTCAGGGAGGATGAAAACGGAAAGGTTTACTTGTTACGTGCTGATGCTACGGAAGTGTTATTATATGATTTTGGTTTGAGCATAGGTGATACTTTCCTCTTCGATAATTTTTGTAACCTATTGGTAATTGATGAGGATCAGGTCCAAGTTCAAGATGGCTCCATGCGGAAACGGCTAACCCTTGCCATTTCCCCTAATTCCGATCCGGTTACTTGGGTTGAAGGGGTAGGGACAATGGGTGATTTTAGGGACGGAAGTTTCATGGCTTGCGCTACCGACTACGGAAGATTGCTCCTCTGCCATTCAGAACTAGGGGCAAACGTTTATCCGGTAGATCCGCCGGTTTGCTATGAAACCACCATTTCCGTTTCCGAATCCTTTGTTGAAACAGGCGTAAATATTTCCCCGAATCCGGTAAAAGGCTCCTTTACCCTTTCCCTAGACGGAGACGACGTAAATGAAATACGAAACCTCCGGATTATGGATGCAAGAGGTATTTTAGTGGATTCTTATTCAAATATCAGTACTACTCACATCATAAATACGGAAGCTTTAGCCCAAGGAATTTATTTTGTTCATATTGAAATAAGTCCGGGTGTTAGTATTACAAAGAAAATTTCAGTAATTCGCTAGATGGAATTTGATTTCAATAAAGAGCATCGTCTAGAGAACGACCGCGTGTTGCTTCGCCCCCTAAGGATTGGGGACAAAGAGCATCTTCTTCCTTTTTCCTTGCATGAACCGGAGACTTGGACCTATTCCGTCAACGGTGCCGGAGGAGCCATCGCCCTTGGGAATTACTTGGATTTCGCCTTGAAATCCCGTGGGGAAGAAACGGCTTATCCTTTTATCGTTTATGATAAAAAGGAAGGAGCCTACGCCGGTTCTACCCGCTTTTATGAAATTTCAAATCATCACTCTTCCTTATTCATTGGTTATACTTGGTACGGGAAGAATTTTAGGGGGACGGGTTTGAATAAGCATTGCAAATACTTACTACTGAAATTCGCTTTTGAAACCCTAGAAGCGGAGCGGGTAGGTTTCCATGCGGATAATGACAATGCACGTAGTATTGCCGCCATGAAGAGCATTGGCGCAAAGGTTGAGGGTGTTATGCGGAGTCATAAACTTACCTCAAGCGGTAAACGCCGTGATACCATTTTCTTATCTATTCTGAGGGAGGAATGGTTTGCCGGGGTGAAGGAAAACCTGGAAAAGAATCTTAAATAAATCCCAAACCTTTCCCGGAATCTGTTCCGGGGCAAACAAAGCCCTTATCTTACCGTTGTTGATTAAGGATCAAAAAACCCATTGTAAGCATGAGACTTCTTACGACTCTACTTTTTCTTTCCCTTGCTTTCTCCACGTTTGCGCAAGATAACATCAAGGATGAAGCACAAATCAAGTTCAAGGTTTCCGACTTTAAAGCGGATGGTGAAAACGGCGGTATGATGGCTATGGCGATGAATAACGCTACCATGGATTTTGCCATTACCAAGGAGAAAACCATGAACCTCATGAGCATGATGGGCGGCATGATTTCCCAAGGTACCGTTATGGATAATGATCGCGGGGAAACCACACGCCTACTTAGTACGATGGGGAACAACGTGTACTCCAAGCAAAAAACCGACCGCACCGGTGAGTCCCGTTTCAAGCAGGAAATGAATGATCTTGAATTGGTATACGATAAGAAAACCAAGAAGAAAATTGCGGGCTATAATTGCCATAAGGTTACGACCAAAACCAAGGACGGTACCATGACTTTCTACGTGACCGAAAAAATAGACCTAAAGGGTATTCCCATGATGGATTCCTTCCAAAACCTAAAGGGTTTTCCCTTGGAAATGACCATCCAGAACAAGATGTTCAACATGACCATGACGGCACAAAGTGTTTCCGGTAAAGTCAATGAATCCGCTTTTTCCGTTCCTGAAGGTTACAAGGAAATCACCGCCGACGAAATGAACAAGATGCTTTCCCGCTTCGGGGGAGGACTAGGATTCTAGAAAAATCAAAACTAACTATTCACTCTTTCACCCCTTAACTATTAACTAAAAAAGGGGCACCTCTTTTGGCACCCCTTCCATTCGTTTGTCAATATGCAGTCGCCTAGTTAAAAAATTAGACGGTTTGTC
>JAHDDF010000233.1 GCA_020629475.1 Saprospiraceae bacterium | reverse complement strand
AAGGATAATTCACTGATCATTCCTTGGCCGGCGAGTGTCTCTAAATTTTTCCATGAAAGATTAACGAATTACAAAAAGGAATATCGAACCATCAACGGTACACACTTTACCTTTGCCATTGAGGAAACTAGGGAGGACTCCTACCACTCCTGTACCGTGGATGATGCGGCGGAAATATTGAGGCATATTTCTCCTAGTGATTTGGGAAGATTAAAATTAGTGGTCTTCCGGCAACCCAAACGGACGAAAGGAGGAAATCCTTTCGTCCGTTTGGGGTAGGTTGATTTATTCCTATGAATTTGAAGGAGAACTCCAACCGGCAATTATCCTTGAGGCGACGCCAAAAAATAAAGTCTTTAAATGGAGTAAGAAATTAAATCCAGAGGCAACAAGGGAACTTGAAAGATTGAATGAGGATGGTCATAAGATTACACTTTCCCAGAACCCGTAAGGGAAACCCAATTATACAGAACCCTCCCACACGAGGTAGGGCACTATAAACACTACCTTGAAATGGTAGGCGAAATCGAGGATTTTCCGGATGAAAAACCCTACGAGGAATACGAGAGATTACAAGAATTATATTTCAGTTTGGCATCCTCCAACAAAGAGGATTATGCACATAGATTTGCTGATGAACTAAAGGTGATGTTGGAGAAAGCAGGTGCTATTCCATTTGATAGAATTGAAAGATGATCTAATTATAAAAAACGTCTAGCTAGTCCCAGGCTTCGTCCAAGATAAAATACACCCTAATAAGTTTTTATTGAATTACTCGTTCCTTCAAATTTTGCTTTATTTATTTTTTAGGCGTACACTGCATCTCGGACACAGCCCGAGACGAACCGGTTATGGAGAAAATTCAATATCTTTCCCTTGAAATTTTAATCCCGCACCTTAAACAACAACGCTATGCATCCAAGAAGCATATTTTTTTATTTCGTTGCTATCGTATTTTTCTCTTGCTCTAATAACGAACAAAACATCCGTGAATTAAATATTGAAATTCCTTCGGATAAACATTTCCTGCTTGAAAAAATCATTGTTCATCATCCTATTTTGAAGGAAATAAAAGCGGATGAATTCAAGTATGATCTAGATACAAAAAACTTCATTTATACATTAGAAAACATAAGTACCGATGAAGTGGAACTCACCTATCAAACCTTAAACGGCTCCTTCCGTAAAAAATACGATACAGGACTTGAAGGAGTGATTAACATTCCAACCGAAATCAATAATCAATATCACTTTCTTACGCAAATAGACCCTTCCGATATATGCACGCCTAATTTAAACGGGGATGCACCTATTATTTCCCTTGATCAATCCCTTTTACAACATATTGAAAAGGATACGACCTATTTGATAAGAAAATCAAACGGTTGTTTACATACCACCAAAGAGACGTACCGGTTTTATGTATCAGGAAACGGGTTCATTTTTGAAAGGCAAAACGGAAATACCGGAAAGTATGAAACGGGGCAACTCATTGAAAAACCCGAATTCCTCAAGCAATACCAAAAGTTCGAATCTTCCGTAAACGACATTGGTCCCGGAGGTTGTACCACACAAGATTATTATGCCATTCTCAACGGGAGCAGGATTCTACAATTCATTGATCCTTCTTGTAAATGGAATGGCTTTACAGATTTCATGGAAAGCTTGAATCCTTCCTTGAAGAATTAAGCCCAATATTTTTCTTACCAAGTTTGATTTTCCCATTTGGATAGTCTTTAGGCGGATTTCTACCATTCCGCTAGCGTCTAGCCCATCTACCTTTGAATTGATTATTCAAACCAATCTTCAGAGGTATTATGAAATCCATATTCAAATTTTCATGGCTATTGTTATTGCCCCTAGTGCTTTGGCAATGTGCCACCGTAAATAACTCCGAAACGACTATGGAAGGAAAAACCATCATGGAGGTCACTACCTTCAAAATCAACGATGGTGTTTCCCCTTCCGATTTTTCCACTAAGGATGCCGAAATAGAATCCACCTTTACCGCCAAGCAACCCGGTTACATCCTTCGCCAAAGCGGAGTGAATGAAAAAGGGGAATACGTGGTAGTCGTTTTCTGGAAGAGTACTGCCGACGCGGATGCCTCCATGCAAAAATTCATGGGTGATGCTTCCGTTTCGGATTACGCGGCTATGATTGATGCGCCAAGCATGAAAATGGCACGCTACGGCATGGATCAATCCTTTACCGCCAAGGACGCCGGATTCGTGGAACTTATGTCCTTTGACCTAGCGAAAGGGACGGACAATGACGCATTCGCTGCCTTAAATAAAAAGGTGGAAACGGAATTCACATCCAAAAGGGAAGGATTCCTCCAAAGATTAACGGGTTCCGATGAAAAAGGAAAGCAAGTGGTAGCGGTGTATTGGAAAAACCAAAGCACCTCCGATGCCGCCTTGGAACCTTTCATGAACGCGCCTATTTCCAAGGCATTCATGGAAAAAATGGATCAGTCTTCAATTATTATGGGACGTTATAAATTCTTAGACGTGAGCTTAACTAACAAAGAAAAAGTAGTTGCCCTTTTGAATAGTTTCAATACCGGCGACAAGACACCGATTTCCTACATCAATCCTGCAAAGTACATACAGCACAACCTCAGCGTAGGTGATGGTCTTGCCGGATTCGGTGAGGTAATGCAGCATGCACCGCCACAAGGATTCTCCGCGGAGGTCGTTCGTGCTTTCGAGGATGGTGATTACGTATTCACCCACACCGTATACGACTTCTTCGGTCCTAAAATCGGATTCGACATCTTCCGTTTCGAGGACGGTTTAATCGTGGAGCATTGGGACAACTTAATTGAGGTTCAACCCAAGAACCCAAGCGGTAGAACACAAACCGACGGTACGGCTGAAATTACCGATACCGAAAAAACAGAGGCGAACAAGGCGGTTATCAAAGGCTTCATCAATGACGTGCTTTTGAACCACCAAAACGAGAAGATCACTACCTATATCAATCCTACGAAATACTTGCAACACAATCCTGCGGTAGCGGATGGTTTGGAAGGATTCGGAGCGGCAATGAAATACTTCGCCGAGAACGGATTGGTGATGGAGTACGACAAACTACACATGGTGATGGGTGAAGGAAACTTCGTACTATCCGTAAGCGAAGGTAAATTCGGGAAAGGTGACCATACGGCATTCTACGATTTATTCCGTTTGGAAGAAGGTCAAATCGTGGAGCACTGGGACATCATTTCAACCATCCCGCCTAAATCCGAGTGGAAGAACGAGAACGGTAAGTTTTAAAGAGTGTATTTGAGTGATTATCCGCTTATGCCATCCTTACAGGAATCGTAAGGATGGCATTTTTTTATTCCTGATACACCTGTCCATCCATTTCAAGCATCTGATTTAAAAAACCATATATTGCTTCATTCCTTATAAAAAAGCATTGTGAAAGTTTCCTGGTGCAGTAGATGCGAACATTACTTAGGCAAAGGAAAATGTCCTGCGTTTCCTGATGGAATTCCAAGAGAAATTCTCTGGAGGAGTAATGCGCATACGGAAATCGTTCCGGGGCAAAGTGGCAACCTCGTTTTTGAACCAAAGAATCCGGAATTTGAGAAAAAAATAAAAGAGAAGCAAGAAAATTATTTACTAGATATTATTCAAAATCAAGAAAAACTAGAACAACATTTTATTTCTGATTTTTACCAATTGATTCTTGCAAAAACCAACATCGACGATAATTGGAAAACCATAGGCCAGACATGGAAAAAGGCAGTTCTACATGGGAGGAGAACCCAACCCGTTGGATTCAATTTCACCAACATTACCATTCATACGGAAACTCAAGAATTCACGGCTATCATAAATTTATCCTCCTCTATGAAATTTACTTCGTACGCCAATAAGATTCATCGCATAAAATGCCATGAATCTCCCCTCACTTTTGATGAGATCATTTTTACTTTAGACAGAAATAAAAATTTGAATACCGAGTATATCGATAAAACTTAAATGACTCTTTAGATAAATAAAGGAAACCAATTTTCCTTGGGCTTGGTTAAGGGGGTTGATTCATTAATCCTTAAACTTACAACATGGAGGAAATCCTCTTACTGATTCAAAACCAAACCCAATGGGATGCACAAAAGCTGCAAGCTTTTTGTTCCCGTAACTTAATCCACTGTAAAATTGAGGGGGAGTTAGCCCTACTAAATTATATGAATGATATTCCGGAAGAGGAATGGAATATCATGAATAGCGCGTGTAGGGGTATGGTCCTTAATCTTGCGTCAAAAAAAATCATCGCTTACCCGTTCGGGAAGTTTACTTCCTATAATACGGATGATGAAGCAGTAGGATTTATTTCCGAAAACAAGGATAAGCTAAGTATTACGAAGAAGTACGACGGTACCATGGTATTGGCATTCTTGTACGAAGGTGAATTAAAATGCGCTTCTAGGAATTCATTTGATAATTCCCAAGTCCAAAACGCGAAAAGGATTTTGGATACAAGGATCAGTCTGCCTGAAGCTATGGAGAATATTACTTTGGTATTCGAATATATTTCCCCGGAGAATAAAATCGAAGTGGAATATGATAAAGAGGAATTAATTTTAATCGGTGCCAGGGATATCGAGACCGGGCTTTTATTTACGAGAGAACAACTCGAAGCATTTGCACAAAAAACCGGATTGCAGGTTTCCGAAGAAATTCGTTTGTCCATTGAAGAATTGGTCCAATTGGCAAAAGACGATAATGCAGGTACCTTCGAAGAAGGTTGGATTATCCGTGCGAAATCAAGAATGGTTAAATTAAAATCATGGCGTTATTTAGCCAAGTTAAAATCCAATAGATACGGCTTAAATAAAAAGCAAATCATCGATAAGTATATTCGTTTAAATGAAACGGATTTTAAGGCATACTTGGATTTAATTACAAGGAAAGATATCCTGCTGTCCATTGACAAAATCCTGAAAGATGTAGATGCAAAAATTCAAGAAGTACAGGAAGGAATCTCATCCGAATTCAAGAAGATAAATCCGGAATTGGATGATAAAGCTTTTGCCTTGAAAATCATGAAGGAATATAACAAGGAGCAGACCTCTTACCTATTCGCCCTAAAGAAAGGCAAGGCGGTTGAACCTCTTATCAAAAGTAATATTATTCCTTACTTGGATTTTTATAACAACGATTCCGTAATCCCGATGGACCAATTGAAGGAATGGGCATTCGATTATTTGGATTAGGAAAAGAAAGCTATCCCCGAAGTAACTTTTGGGATAGCTTCTTTTTTATCCTGAAATATCAGTCTTTGACCTAAAACTCATAAAAACCTAGAAAAGGCATTACGGAAGCCGGATGAATTGCCGGAAAAGGATGTTATCAGTTGTTTCAATGGTTGATAAAACCGTCTCCTAGAAACGGACAATAAGCTAAGGAATGAAGCCTTGGGCACATACCCCTTGTTACTTTACCGTAAACATCAATATATTGCAGTTCATTTTGTAGCCCTTGGGCAGTACGGGTTTATCCAAAACCCAATCCCTAAAGGCAAAAAGCTAATCATATCACCTTGACGAATATCGCTTTCCAATATCCGATTTGGTTTATTGCCCTCTGCGTTCTTGCAGGATTAATCTATGCCGGCGTCCTTTATTTCAAGGACAAGACTTTCAAGGAGGCTCCGCGTTGGTGGCGCGTTCTTATGAGTGTACTCCGTTTCTTGGCGGTTACGATTATTGCCTTGCTTCTATTGTCTCCGTTATTGAAATCATTGGTAACGGAAACCAAGAAACCCGTGGTGGTTTTGGCGCAGGATCATTCGGAGTCCATCTTGAATGACATGTCGGACGAGGATTCTCTTGCCTTCGTTCAGAAAATGGCTGCTTTGGAGCAACAACTCGGTGAGGATTACGAGATACAGACTTTCTCCTTCGGGGAAAGTATCCGTGAGGGCATGGATTTCCGGTTTACGGATAAGGTGACCAATATGTCGGATCTCTTTACGGAGATTTACGACCGCTACACCGGACAAAACCTAGGGGCGGTAGTCATTGCCTCTGATGGCGTTTACAACGAGGGTAGCAATCCGGTATATAACAGTTCCAAGCTCGCGGCACCGGTTTTTGCCATCGCCTTGGGTGATACCGTTCCTGATAAGGATTTGATCCTAAAAAGGGTATTCCATAACAAGATTGCCTACTTGGATGACCAATTCGGGATTCAAGTGGATATTTCCGCGATTAACTGTACGGGTACCAAAACCAACCTTATCGTAAGTAAGGTTGAAAACGGGAAAACGACCAAGCTCAAAACGGAACCCATCAACATTGATAAAAACCAATTCTTTACCACCAAGGAGGTTATCCTTGACGCCAAGCAACCGGGCGTACAACGCTACCGCATTTCAGTAAATTCCGTTCAAGGCGAGGTAACGACCTTGAATAATTCCAAGGACATCTTTATTGACGTGCTTGATGCGCGCCAGAAAATCCTCATTCTTGCCAATGCGCCGCACCCGGATTTATCCGCCTTGAAAACGAGCATTACCACCAACAAGAATTATAACGTGGATGTGGCTTTTGCTAGCCAAAACGTAAACGTAGCGGCTTACGATTTCGTCATCCTACACCAATTACCGAGTAAGAAATACGATGTACAAGGGATATTGCAAACCTTGTACGACAAGAGCATCCCGCGTTTGTACATCGCCGGTTCCCAATCCGATTTGGGCAAGGCGGGTAAGGTGCAGCCACTCTTTGGTTTACAAGGCGGCGCAGCCTCCAACAATGACGTACAAGCCGTGGTGGAGCCCAATTTCAACCTCTTTACCTTGGATGAGGACTTGAAGCGTGAGCTTC
>JAHDDF010000814.1 GCA_020629475.1 Saprospiraceae bacterium | reverse complement strand
AGATGGGCGGTAAATACACCCATGATATCCGCATCGTATTCTAATTGTTTCTGGTTTTCAGTGAGGGAACGGCGCCACAATTTGAAGGAAATCCGGTGCTTGGAAATAATATGTTCCAACTCATGACCCAACATTACGGCTATCGCCGCCCTCCGGGTCCGGTTCACGGCTTCCTGACCTCCACCGGAATATTCCCAAGATAAATCCACGCATAAATCATAAAACCTTTGGGAAACGGTAATTCTGTTGTTGGATTTACCCGCTTTTAAAGCAATCCGGGAATCCGGGTTCGATTCCCAAGCTATTGTCGGGATATCATCGGTCGGTAATTCCCAAACGGCGGCTAACTTCCCTAATATTTCCTTGCATTCCAATTTACCCGGATTCGCATGGAGCGTAAACGAGACGAGGACAAAAAGAAAGGGCAATATTTTGGGTATAACTTTCATTATTCAATCAACATAAAACCCGCCCAGTACTCCGGCGATTTGAATTTGGAGGATTTTCTCATTTCCTGTTGCGCTAATTTTAACGCTACTGCAGGATGCTTGCCCTTAAAATAATGCTTGTAGAATTTCTCCATCAATATTTGGGTAGCCTCGTCGTCCACTTCCCAAAGACTCACCAGCAGGTTTTGAACGCCGGCGGCACGGAATCCCCGCTGTAAACCGAAAACACCTTCACCCGTCATGATGTCCCCCTTGCCGGTATTACAGGCTGAGAGGACTACGAGGTCGGTGTTCATTAAATTCATTCCACTAATTTCATATGCCGTAAGAAGACCATCGGAATCGGAACGTGGAGCCTGTTTCCCCATCCAAGTGGAATTGCCTCCCGCAAGTACTAATCCCGCCCGGAACATCGGATTTTCATTTTTCGCGATTCGATCACTTAACCTGTCCGTCTCTAATTCCTCCTTCGTTTTGCGTTTCAATGGCAATGCGAAACCATGACTTGCCACGTGAATAACGGAAGGTGATTTCCCGGATTGTTCCAGAAAATTATCCTCGTTGGCTGATTTTCCTGTATACCCCCTTTGTGCCCATCCCGCCTTCTTGGCTCTCTTAGAGATACGCTTAATTTCTTTTTCAGTAAAAGGAAGGGTACGGAATCCATCCCT
>JAHDDF010000232.1:4536-6867 GCA_020629475.1 Saprospiraceae bacterium | reverse complement strand
AATCGGTTCCTTAAATTCAAATTATTCACCGTAGGATATACGGTAAATCACATCCGCGAAATCATCGGAAAGGAGGAGGGAACCGTCGGGGAGGTATTCCAGGTCTACGGGGCGGCCCCAGAAATTGTCGGATTCCTCGTCCAGCCAACCTTCGGCGAAGGGGACGTAGTCTAGGGAATTACCTTCAGTATCTATACCAACGGACATAACGCGGTAGCCGGATTTACGGCTGCGGTTCCAAGAGCCGTGTTCCGCGAATAGGAGCCTTTCCGTGGCTATGCCGGGGAAAGAACCCGTTTTATAAAACTCGATGCCAAGCGGGGCGGTATGGGCGCCTAGGTTTTGCACAGGGGCTATGTAATCCGAGCAGGATTTTCCGTTCCCGAATTCCGGGTCTAGGGCATCGCCTTGATGGCAGTAGGGATAACCGAAATGCTGGCCGGTTTCCAAAACGCGGTTAAGTTCGCAGGCGGGCATATCGTCGCCCATCCAGTCTCTGCCGTTTTCGGTGAACCAGAGTTCGTTGTTAGAAGGATGCCAAGTGAAACCAACGGTGTTCCTGACCCCATTGGCTACGATTTCGATATCCTCACGGGAAACCGTAACTTTTGTAGGGTCAAAACGAGTGATCGAGGCGTAAATCGGGTCTTCACTTTCACAAATATTACAAGGAGCGCCTACGGGAACATACAGTTTGTCATCCGGTCCAAAAGCGATGTATTTCCAGCCGTGGGCTCGATCCTCGGGGAAGGCGTCCGTAATCAAGACGGGCTCCTCGGGATTGTCCAATTTAGATTCGATATCGTCATACCGAAGGATTTTATCCACCTCGGCTACGTAGAGGCTTCCGTCCTTGAAAGCTACGCCGTTGGGCATGTTTAAGCCCGTGGCAATCGTATAGCGTTTGTCTACCCGGAAATCCCCGTCAGTGTCCTTGAGGGCGTAAACGTCGCCCTTGCTTCTCGTCCCGACAAACAAGGTTCCCGAAGGGCTCAGGGACATTGACCTGGCATTCTCTACCGCTTGGGCATAGACGGATATCTTGAAGCCTTCGGGAAGTTTGATGGTTTCTAAGGGAAGGCTTTCGTCCCAAGAATGGGTTCCGTTTACGGTTTCCGGGGTGATGGGTTCCGTGCTTTTTTGGGAACAGGAAACCAAAAAGAGGAATGACAATAACGGTAGGAAGTATTTCATCGGAATAAGATTGTGAGGTTTAAAGATAGATGATTTGGAATGGAATCACTCAAAACCTTATATCATCAACAATATCCATACCTTGCGGTTTGAGAATGGTCTAAAAAGATAAGATGAAAGGAATTCGAAAGATATCGGCGGATAAGGTTTATACCATTGAAGATGGTGTTTTGGATAAGGGTGTAATCGTTATCGATGAATATGGGAAAATCCTGAAACTGGGAAAAAGGGATGATTTTGACCCAACGGAAATAGAAATATTCCAAGGCGCTTTGGTACCCGGATTCGTAAATGCGCATTGCCATTTGGAGTTGTCGCACATGAAGGGCATCATCGGTACCGGAACGGGCTTGCTGACTTTTATCGGTGATGTGGTTAGAAAAAGGGATGCATCTCCTGAATTCATCCAAGAATGTATCGTTAACGGGGACAAGGAAATGCGGGAAAACGGTATCGTGGCGGTAGGCGATATCTCTAATGTTACGGACACTTTTACCGTTAAGGCGGAAAGCTTTATCAAGTACCATACTTTCGTGGAGTTGTTCGATTTTTTCCAGGATTCCAATTCCGAGAAAACTTTGGATGAGGGAAATAAAGTATTGAATGATTTAAGTCAAAAAGATGGGGACAAGGGTTGTTTGGTCCCTCATGCCCCTTACTCCGTATCGCCTACTTTATTTGAATTATTGCAACAAGAAACCAAGGAGGATTGTACGGTCTCCATCCATAATCAGGAAACACCGCCGGAAAATGAATTATTCCTGACGGGCAAGGGTGGTTTTATTGATTTTTACAAAAGCTTCGGATTGGATTTTGGTGACTTCAAATTCCCGGGTAAACCATCCATTTATTACGCGCTTCCTTATTTGAATAGAAAGCAAAGGAATTTATTCGTTCATAATACATTAACCACCAAGGAGGATATCCTTGCAACCCAAGCGGTTTTAGAGCGTCCATATTGGGCTTCTTGTCCTAATGCTAATCTTTATATTGAGAATAGATTACCGAATTACAAGGCGTTTTTAGACACGGGCGCTAAGGTTTGTTTAGGTACGGACTCCTTGACTTCCAATTGGGAATTATGTATCCTTTCGGAAATGAAATCCATTGCTAAATATCAATCTTACGTTCCTTTTG
>JAHDDF010000232.1:0-4436 GCA_020629475.1 Saprospiraceae bacterium | reverse complement strand
GAAAATTGGGATTATGAAATATTGGGGTTCTTGTATTTTATTGCTTTTATGTTCGACTTTTCTTGTAGGACAAAGACTTCATACGCCTGAGGAAATTTTGCGGTTGATGGAGAAATCAGAATTGAAATTCGTGATTGATTCCATGTCTGAAAATTCACCTATTGCAATTTCTTCTTTAGATGGACAATTAAGAGGAAATTATTTTAGGACGGAAACTGCCGACGAAATCAGTATTTCCCAAGAAAGCCCTTTCAAAATTACGGGTAAAAACCAAAAGCGTTTAAAGAAGGCTAATATTGAAATAAAAAAGAAGAATTTCCCCAAGGCAAGGAAATGCTTAAAACCCGTTCTAGAGGAATATCCTTCTACGGTTCCTATTTTAAAATTAATGGCGGAAACGTATTTTGAGGAAGGGGATTTCGGTTCCGCGTCGCATTGGTATTTCCAAGTATTGGACTACCATTATATTGATACCGATTCCAGGTTACGACTTGCGTATTGCCAAAGTCAATTGGGTGACACCATCCCAAGCATCGAAAACGCCCTGTTGGCGCACCTCTTCAATCGTCATGATCCCGGGGTAAAGTCGCGATTCGGGAATATTCTTGAAAGTTTGGGCTATACATGGGACAACACGGATTTCATTCCTGTTTATCGTCTTGAAAAAGGTCAAGGAAACGAAGTGAACATAGAATACGGGAGTGCGGTTTGGTTGGCTTACGCCAATGTAAAAGCGCTGTGGGATTTTGAACCGGGATATGAGGAAATGATGGCGCGGATATCAACGCAAAGCAAGGAGACAATCAAAGAGAAAGAAGCCCTTATGAACTGTTTGATAACCTATGACGGGCTTTCGGCAACCCGAAAAAAGGATTTTCCCGCCTTGGAGAGACTGGGCAAGGCAACCGATACCAATAAGCTTGACGAATTTATCCTTTACGAGATTCAAGGCAGGAATGATCCAGTGTCTTTATTGCTCCTGGAAAAGGACGTTTTGACCGAGTTAACGGCATATTTGATGGAATTCAGGGTCTCTAGGCTCTAGATTTTGGAACGATTTTCACGGCTTTCCTAATTTATATTTAAATTGGTACTGATTTTCAATTTTTATTTGAATCTCTTTTACACTAAATGACTACACCATTACCTGACATTGTTAACCGCGCCACCGACCTTGCATTGGATTTTTTTAATGAAGGAAACAAGACGGCGTTCTTATTCCACGACTATAACCGTGGAGTACAGGTAGCTCGTTTGGTAGAGGATTTGAGTATCGGGTCGGGTCTATCCGACAAAAGCCCGGAGGTTGAAGTGGCGAAACTTTGTGCCCATTTTTCCAATATGGGTCACACCTCTAAAAGCATTAAGCCTTCCGAGGCGGCAAAAACCATCGCGTCCGAATTTTTGAAGGAAAACCATTACCCGCCGCATAAAATGAGGATGGTGATGGACTGCTTGGATCAGACCTCTCCGGGACATATTCCAAATTCCCCCGAGGCAAAGCTCCTTGCGGATGCGGAAACCGCTTATCTCACCAGCACCAATTTCGGGCGCTTGTCCCCCCTACTCCGTTTGGAGCGTGAATTGGTTCACGGTGAAAAGGTTACCCCTCTTGAATGGGAACAGCAAATGCTTGCCACTCTTCTCGGAAAAGGGTTTAGGACTTCCTTCGGGAAAATACATTTCGGAGGATTCCTCCATGCCAATATCCTTGAACAAAAAAACAAGGTAGACGTCCTTGCCACCAAGCGGAAAAAAGTGGTTATCAACGAGGAGGACCACCTTAGGGTATTCCAACATATCGAACCCAAAGGGAATCCTTTGCGTGGCGCGCAAACCTTCTTTAGAAGTGTTTACAGGAACCATATCAACCTATCCGCCATTGCCGATAATAAGGCGAATATGATGACGGGTATAAACGCCATTCTCGTTTCGGTTATCATTTCCCTTATCACGTACGGCAACCTTATTTTCCATCATAAGGTGTTATTGCTTCCCATTAGTATCTTTCTGGTGACCGCTTTAGTCTCCTTGGTGTTTTCCGTTATGGCGGCAAGCCCGAGGGTTACCCGTTCCAACAATAAGATTAAGGATAAGCTCCAAATCAGAAAAAACATCGCCTTCTTCGGGAATTTCTCCGGTTTACGCTTGGATGAATATGAAGAGGCAATGGATGCCATGCTTCGTGACGATGAACTCCTTTACGGAAACATGAGCCGTGACCTCTATTTCCTAGGAAAAGCACTCGACAGAAAATATCGCTTACTTCGTTTTTCATACCTCATCTTCATGGCAGGATTTACGGTCAGCGTCTTGATTTTCCTCTTCGTTTTCGTAATACCGTATTTTAATAGTTAATAGTTAATAGTTAAAGAGTGAAGGAGTTAATAGTAACCACAACTATTAACTCCTTCACTCTTTAATTCCTTAATTCTTCATTCCTTACTCCATCCTGAAGGCGTAGAAGTACTCATCCGGGTAATCCTCGTAGAAACCTTCGAGCATTACTTTTTTACCCTTACGGACGTTTTGGAGGACTTGGATAACATCATCCACGCTTGAAACCTCGGTCTCGTTTACCTTGGTAATGATATAACCGGGATCCATGTTGGTGGCATCGATTCGGCTATTGCGTATAACGCTAATTACCTTAGCGCCACTGGTTCTCATCTTGGATTTCTCACCTGAGGTAAGATCGCGTAATTCAAAACCCAATCCCGTCAGGACCTTACTGCTTCCTTTGGCATTGGCGCTAACGGAGGTAGAATTATATCTATCCTTTAGAACAACGGAAGTCGTACTCCTATCCCCGTTACGGAAATACTCCAAAGTCACCTTGTCGCCGGGACGGAATCTTCCGATAGCTTCCTGAAGTTCCGGAATGGTATTGATTTTCCTGCCGTTCACGCCCACGATAACGTCTCCTGCGCGTAAATCAGCCGCTTCAGCCGCGCCGCCCGGATTCACCACGCGGATGTACACCCCTCCTACCGACGGAAGCTCCAGTTGCTCGGCACTCGTTTGATTCACCTCCTCGATGATAACGTTTAATAATCCTCTTTGAACCTTCCCGAATTCGCGTAAATCGGAAACCACCTTTTTGACCAAATTGGAAGGCACGGCAAAGGAATATCCCTCGTATCTACCTGATTTGGTAATGATTGCCGTATTAATACCTACTAGGTCACCATTGGTATTTACGAGGGCACCGCCTGAATTTCCGGGATTTACCGCCGCATCCGTTTGGATAAATGACTCAATAGCGTATCTGTTTTCCAGGATT
Source organism: Saprospiraceae bacterium (assembly GCA_020629475.1). Taxonomy (GTDB): domain Bacteria; phylum Bacteroidota; class Bacteroidia; order Chitinophagales; family Saprospiraceae; genus JAHDCE01. The sequence goes on along the minus strand of JAHDDF010000232.1, from coordinate 1,153 downwards.
TCGATATTTCTTCCTTTAGCCGAAATAATACCTGCCGTCACCGTAGAGGTCAAGGACAAGGGGTTTCCCACGGCAAGTACCCATTCACCTACACGGGCGTTATCCGAATCGGCAAATTTCATGGCTTTTAAATCAGGTGCCTTAATTTTTATCAAGGCAAGGTCGGTGGACGGGTCCGTACCGATTAGTTCCGCCTCGTATGTTCTTTTATCATCAAGGGTGACCTCGATGTCATTGGCATCCTCGATTACGTGGTTATTGGTAACGATGTATCCTTCATCGGAAATAATAACACCGGAACCGGAGGAGGACGCATAATTCGCGCTTCCCCACCAATCGTATGATTTTGATAGGGATTTAATGTGTACTACCGATTTCGTTACCTTACTGGCCGCCTCGACAAAATCCGTAGGCGCGGCTATGACATACCTGTCACCCGCAGGAGGGGCAAAGGAAGTCAGCTTGGCGTTATCGCCGTTTGACGTGTTGTAAATAACGGTTTCCGAGGCAAAAAACTTGGCGTAAATGAATACGGCAAGAAAAGCTGAAACCAAGGCTGAAAGAAAAACAGGAAGTATCTTCTTCATACTCTCAAATGAATTTTTATGAATTCGCCCGGTGTAATGCTGCGTTGATTTTACAAAATATCACAACGTCTCGATTTCTACAACCAAAAGACGCGTTAAACTATGTTAAAAGAGGAAAACCACCTATTGGTAAATGGACAAAATTATCCTAAACCGGTGCATATGTTTTTTTCCTCCTTTCCTTAATTTTTTGCAAACCAAGGGAATTTCCTTGACACTACTACGACTAAATTTTTAAGTCCCAATTTACACCCAAATCAAATTTACCCCAATAAAAGAGTCCGTGTATTTCCTAAAATATGCCGCAAAATACCATTACAATAACCGATCATAAAGAGATTGGGTTCAAGTAAGATTGAAAAAGATGGCTGATTCACTAAACCCAAATCACTTTGGTTTGGGTATAAAAACCTAATTACCAAAACTAAGCCCTTCTCCATTTAAGAGATAGAGCCTTCCATTTTCAATAATCGGTTTGAATGTATGAATCATTTATTGTTATTCTCCTCCAAGCCGTTTTTGAAACAGAATAATTAGAAAAAAGAATTTTATACGAAGAAATGACT
>JAHDDF010000813.1 GCA_020629475.1 Saprospiraceae bacterium | reverse complement strand
CGTGTTATGATTTACCCTCGATTATCGGCTACCGCCGGAGATTTCCGAGTAACGGAAAGTCAAGATGACTTCCGTTTCGGGATTAAGGGTGAATTTCAAGAAGGTTGCCGGGTCAACCAATTGGCTGACGCAGATTTCGGAATAATTCAAATTCCTTTGGTTTCCTTGGTCTTGACCTTCGGTAAGGTCGATACGCCCTTTCAATTCAGGGGTATTGGCGTCATAAGGCACCGCATGGAACTCCATGATGTTCTCCATTTGGATCACGTCACCCTTTTTGATGACCGCCTTAACGGAACAAAGCCCAAGGTCAATCCTACTGGAGATTTGGTTGATAAATACTTGATAATCCTTACCGATGCCCTCGACGGTCACGCCGGCAGGGATAGCGGAAACACCGTAATGCGCCTGACCGCCGCCGTCGGCGTCGAAAAGGATAACATCCTTGGCGTCCGTGGTGGACGTATTCCTTACGCAAAGCTTGATGTAACCTTGCTTTTTGGTGAGGTGACTGGAATCAGCCGCACCGCTCCCCACGTTTTGGGTGGAACGGTTGAAACGGTAGGTTTCGGAACTGTTCAGGTTCCCGGTACCGCAGCAAGCGGCAGCCTTATTCCCCGAACCGCAGGCGCAGCCGCAACCGCTAGCCGCAGGGGCAACCGTAACGGGTGTACCTAGGGGTGAACCGTTTACGGGAGGATTGGCGATACTGACACCGGGAGCGTTAGCGGTAAAGCCTTGTACCATCCTTTGCGTCATGTATTGCCCGGTAGCGGTTACACGCCCCGTCCTTACGTCCTGAATGAAAATCTGACCGGTTATTGGGTCTAAATATCTTTTATACATCTCTGTACTATTTTGCGAATCAAATCTTGATTACAAAGATGTATCGACGGTATGCCGGAATACAATACCTTCCCAAAAGTGGTACGGTTCCAATGGTGGTACCGTACCACTTTCGGGATAATACCCGTCAATAGAGGGTAACGTGTTCGAATATTCCCCTATGCCCGTTTTTCCCGTCCTTGACGTGTTGTTCCTTGGCTTTCCCGAACCTTCCGTTTACGTCATCCTGTGCCTTCTTGAAATTATCGGATTGCTCAATCATACGCATCCTGTCACCCG
>JAHDDF010000812.1 GCA_020629475.1 Saprospiraceae bacterium | reverse complement strand
AACCGAAATTGGATTTTTCATATTGAATCAAGGTAAACACCATTCAATATGAAATTCATCATCTTATTCGGACCTTCCGCCGTAGGGAAAATGACGGTAGGGCAAGCATTGGCTGATGCTACCGGCGTTAAATTGTACCACAACCATCTTTCCATAGAAGCGGTACGTCCCGTTTTTGATTTTGGTACGAAGGAGTTTAACCGCTTGGTTACCCTTATCCGTACGGAAACCATCCGTGAGGCAGCAAAAAGTGATATTCCGGGTTTGATTTTCACTTTCGTTTGGGCGTTGGACCGCCCGAAGGAGTTCGCTTATATTGATGAATTCGTGAAAATCATGGAGGCGGAAGGTGCTGAAACATTCTATGTGGAATTAGAAGCAAGTCTTGAGACAAGGTTGATACGTAACAAGGGGGAAACACGCCTGTTGGCAAAACCATCCAAGCGGGAGTTAGAGACTTCCGAGCGCATCCTTCACATGGAACAGAAATACAAACTAAATACGGAAGAAGGTGAATTCGACAAACCGAATTATATCAAAATAAACAACGAGAACTTGGAACCCAAGGAGGTAGCCGCCCAAATAATTGAGTATTTTGGCTGGGAAACCATTTCCTAGTATTATGATTCCTGAAGATTTCACTGTTTTATATGAAAAAGCCCTTGCCTCCCAAGATTGGGAATTAGTAAATCCTTTGATGACGGAGGAGGTTTCCGTTACTTTTTCTACCGGTGCCGTGCACCAAGGCAAAGAAAAGGTACAAGCCGCTTTTGAGCATAATTTTAAAATGATCAAAAGTGAAAAGTACGCCATGAGTAATATCCGCTGGACCAAAAAAACGGATACTTATGCCGTTTTCTTATTTGAATATGAATGGAGCGGATATATCAATGGCAACTTGCTTGGAGGAAAAGGTATAGGGACTTCGGTTATCATATATGAAGACGGGCACTGGAAGTTATTGAGTGAGCATTTGGGGAAGGTTTAGTCGGTGGTGCAACCACCGACCATCTAGTTCTTGGGCTTTCATCCTTAAAAACTACGGATAAGTCCATAAAACAGGAAACAGAAAGTCATTGTCAATAGCTTTCATTCCTAATGGAAAAGGTCAACCTCAAAGAAAAA